>NZ_JBQSWK010000031.1:0-46256 GCF_052377065.1 Brachybacterium sp. AOP42-C2-15 | reverse complement strand
AGGTAACCGTTCTCGAGGTCGATGTCGCCCCAGCGGAGGCCCAGTGCTTCGCCGCGACGGAGGCCGAGGCCCACGTACAGCGTCCACAGAGCCTCCCAGGAGCTCCCCTTAGCAGCCTTGAGGAGCTTGCGGGCTTCGTCGGGCGTCAGGGGCTCGACGTCCTGCTTCGGAGGCGTGGGGACGACTACGAGCTTCGCGACGTTTCGGGGCACGAGGTCCTCACGCATCGCGTGCTGAAGCGCCGAACGCAGGATCGCGTGCAGCTGCTTGACCGTGGCCGGACTCTTCCCCTCACGTGACTTGATCGCGAGGAAGGCGCGGATGTCCGACGCCGTGAGCTGGCCGAGCCGCTTCGCACCCAGTACGGGGACGAGGTGATTGCGGATGTACCCCTCGTAGGTCTGGAACGTCGCGGGGCTGAGCCGTGCCTCTTGGACGTCCCGCATCCAGGTCTCGAGGAACTCCTTCACCGTGAGCCGGCTCGGAGTGGCAGCAATGCCGGCGCGGGACTTGTCCTGAAGCGCGGCGAGCTTGTCGTAGGCCTCCTTGCGGGTCTTCCCGTAGACGGCTTTGCGCTTGCGGGTGCCTTCCGGGGTGAGGACGTAGGCAGCGCCTGTCCATCGACCATCTTGGCGACGGTAGACGCTGCCTTCCCCGTTCGAGCGGCTCATGCGACGACGGGAGCCGGTTCGAGATTCTCGACGTAGGCGAGAAGATCGACGGCCTTGATCAGTCGGGAGCGACCGAGCTTGACGCTGGGCAGCTCACCGCAGCGCATCAGGTCGTACACCCGGGTCTTCGAGACGCTGAGCCGATCAGCGACCTCGTCAGCTGTGAAGCAGAGCTTCTCCATGATTCTTTCCTTTCTCGTGGGGTTGACGTGCAGCGCGGCGAGCGTCTTTCCACTCGCGTGCTGCGTCAGCGGCGGAACGGGCAAGTTCGGCATCGCCGGGGGTGAGCCAGCCTTGGCCTACGAAGCGGAATTCGTTGAGCACGACGGTGTGTTCGACGGCGTCGAGGGAGTCGTCGACAGCCACGGGGTTCTCGCGAGTCTCGAGCTGCTCGCGGTCACGGTGGTACTTCCGCCGGGCGTCGCGGAGCGTGCCGAGGGTGGTCGAGAATCGACGGGACTTGCTGGCGAAGTGCCCACGGAAGCCGAGGGCATCGGCCCACTTCCCGAGGAGCGCATAGGGGCTGGAGAACCCGTCAGTGAGGAGCGCCCGGCCGCACAGCTCGAGGCAGGTCTCGCGAAGCTGCTTCAGGTGGCGATTTGGCGTGCCCTCCGTGGCGACATCACCCGCTGACTTGGTGGCGTACTTCGCGAGGTAGGCGGCCACCATCTCGGGGGAGACGTCGCCGTCCTCGTCGGTGTGGCGCTGAACGGGCCGAGCGTCGGCCTGACGTCCGAAGCGGAGCACGCGAGCGGAGTCATAGGCGTCGACCGGAGCAGCATCGACCTCGACGTCCCGCGCGGCCTCGAGACAGCGCTCTGCGAGCCAGGAGGCGGGGACGTCGACAGAGGGGGAAGGGAAGGGCTCCTCGTCCGTCGGAGCGCCGTCGAGCCGCACGAGTGCGTGCAGGTGGATCGCCCCGCGCTTCTGATACTCACCAACCTTGGCGAACTGCACGCGAAGGAGATCCCTCGAAGCTTTCTCGCTCATGCCGAGGTGAGCCGCGACGAGGCGGCGCAGCCGGATCGTGAACCGCCGCCACAGTTCGGGACAGTGCCACTGCCAGACCGTCTGCCCCTCGTAGTCGTAGCAGTCCCGGCACAGCGCCTGACCGACCCGAGCATCATCGACGTCGTGGTGCTCCGTGCAGCGACGAGGGCGACCGTGCTCGCACACCCCCGGCGCAGCGTTGACGGTGCACGGCCGAGGCTGGACACCGGGACGAGTCGACGAGTGCACAGTGCCGAACGAGGGGGCTGTCAGGGTGAGGAACACCAGCGGGTGAGTGGAGACGCTCTCGGGAACCCCCTTATCTCCACCGGAGACGCCTGCCGAGAGGAGGTGCCACATGTCGCCCTGGTACTCGTGGGAGCACGAGGGGCAGCGGGAGGCGCGTCGATTGCCGCAGCGGACGTAGAGAACGCTGTCGGGCAGGTCGCGGCTGTCGAAGGTGTGGAGGTGCTGCCCGGTCCGTCGGTCGAAGGTGCTGGCCTGTCCGAAGAGGCGGACCGGGCGGGAGCAGAACCCGGTCGAGGCGGCCTGCTTGGACCAGTCTTCGAAGCAGTCGGAGAGCATCCGCGTCAGTGCGGTGGGGTCGTCCACGTCGAGGGAGTAGAGATCGGTGTCGCTCACGATGCTGCTCCTTCGGTGTCTGGCTTGGTCCGGGGGCGAGACCGTGAGCTGCGGGGCTTCTCAGTCGGTTCCGGGACGATCACGGGAATCGTCGAGGGTGCGGGGAACCGTTCGGCTGCAGCCCGAATCAGGTCGTCATCGACGAAGGCGGCGCGCACGCGGATCGGTTCCGAGCCGTCTTCGGGAACCACGTAGCCGATGCCTGGCGAGGCGAGCGGGATCTTGTGGCAGAGGGCGCCGGAAGCGACCGCACCGTCACCGAGGACCATGGAGGTCTCCTCGCGATCGCGGAGCCGGAGTCCGACCATCTGGGTGAAGAGGCCACGGTTGGGGATCGTCTCCTTCCGGGGATCCTGGAGGCAGGCGACCACGGTGTAGCCGACGGCGCGGCCCTGGGAGCAGAGCAGCGACATCGCGGTGCGGGCGCGGGACTTGAGGTCGCGGTCTTCGATGTACGACGTGAGAGCGGCGACCTCGTCGATGAGGACGACGACGAGGGGTTCGTCGGCGCTTGCTGTGTGCTGGCGGGTGTTCCCGGCCATTCGTTCGAGGCGAGCACTCATGGCGTCGACCGCCTCTTCGAGGACCACCACAGCTTCAGCGGGAGTCACGGCGTAGCGGGTGAACAGGTACTTGCCCATTCCCAGCTCGACGCCGCCCTTGAGGTCGATCCCGTGGACCTGTGCTTCACCGCGAGCAATGGCGGGAGCGAGACCGATGGTGACGCCCCAGACCAGGGACGCCTTCCCGGAGCCGGAGGAGCCAGCGACGAGGGTGTGCGTGCCTGCGACGCGGAGCCACCAGTCTTCGTCTCGCGTGTCGACGCCCATCCATACAGAGCGCGCGTCCCACGGCTCTTCGGCGTCAGGGAGCCCGCGGGCAACAGTCTCGGCGAGGGCATCGCCGAAGGTGAAGCTGAGAGTGGGGGAGAGGTCTCCGGTCACTCGGAGGTTCGTCGCGCCTACCGTGGTTCGAAGGCGCTCCGTGACGGCCTGGAAGTCCTCCACTGTTTGACCGGTTAGCAGCCCTGGTATGAGGACGAGTTCGCCGCGCTGCCAGCGCTTGCTTGCAATGGTGGGAACGCGAGTGTGCTTCTGCCCCGCGCGATCGATGCTGATGGAGGAGAGCCCGCACTCTTCCATGAGCAGCGGCCAGGTCTCGAGCAGGTCGAGCCAGAGTTCCCGGCGCTGGAGCGGGCGAGAGATTGCCTTGAAGTATGTCTCTGGGTAGAACCGGGCCCAGAGCACGAAGTAGAGCGCGATGGCACCTACGACCGCGAAGGGCTTCCAGCTCACGAGGAGGTCGGCCGCGAGCCAGGTGAACATCCCGACGACGAACCAGAACCGGTGGAACCAGCGCACGTGACCCCACAGGGCCGTAGCGATCCAGCGCAGTTCGGCGAGGCCGAAGCGGAAGGCGAGGGAAGCGGTGTGCATGGCTCACGCACCTCCGAACGCCAGCTGCCAGCTGAGCGGGACGACCTGCCAGAGCAGGATCCCGATCGCAGCGACATTGAACAGACGCATCGCCTTCCGCTCCATGATCACGCCGCCTCGGTGCTCGAGGTGCGAGCGGAAGCCTTGGCCTCGGCAAAGCCCGTGGCACGCAGCGAGTACGCGATCTTCGGGAAGTTCCCGTTGGTGTCGACGTACGGCGTGAGGGTGAGCCCCTCGAAGGCGACTGCGCGGAAGGGGCCGGTGGTCGGTCCCTTGGGCGGTACCGGCTGATGGTCGGCGGAGACCTTCACGGTCACCTCGGCCTGTCCCTTGCGGCTCTCGGGGTCCGGATCGAGCACCCGGACCTGCCAGACACGCAGGCCCGAGATCTTGTCCCGCTGCTGGGGGTCGACCTCGCCGGCCCTCTTCTTGTCGAAGTCATCTGCGGCGATGACCTCACCGATCATGTATGCGCCCTGGGGGAACACGTCCTCCATCTGGATGGGGAAACGGGTCTGGACTGCCATGGTCACTCCTAGTGATTGGACAACGTCAGAAGTTATCCCTAGTGATAACTTCTGAGTTGAGCCTCGCATGGGTGGCGGACCGTGTCAACTAGGGATAGCCTTACGACTCCAGCTACACCTAGGTGAGGACCGATGGTCGCCAAGTTCATGCAGATCGCTGACGAGCTACGCGCTCGAATCGATGAGGGGGAGTACCCCGAGCAGTCCGCGTTGCCCAAGCAGGCCGAGCTCGCTCAGGAGTTCTCTGTCAACGTCAATACGATGGCCTCGGCGCTGAAGCTTCTCGAGCGCGAGGGCCGCGTGCAGTCGAGAAGGAGTCGTGGGACGGTCGTCCTCCCGAAGGTCCCACTCCAGAAGGGTGGATCCACGTCGTACCACCGGAGCCAGTGGACCACTCGGCGCTCGGACAGCACCGTTCAACGGTCCAACTCTGGAGAGAGCGCTGTTCCTACCGAGCTGACGACTGTCGGGGTCGCCTCCGTGGACGAGGGCATGGCGAAGCGGCTGAATATGGTGCCGGGAGATGACCTGGTGATCCGTGTGAGCGTTATTCGTGACTCCGATGGAGCCGTAACTCAAGTTCTAAAAAAGCACTATGCGTACGCAATAGCCAAAGGAACCCTGCTGATGAGCGAGGAGTCCGGTCCGGCAGACACCTGGCGAGAATTTCGCATCTTGACCGATGTTGGTTTTGAACCCGTGACCATTGACGAACGGCTGCATTCACGTCTTCCGGATGCAGACGAAACCAGGCTAATGGAAGTATCGGTCGGGGAGCCTATTGTCGAAGTTCGACGCCGAGTATATTCTGCTTCGGCATTCCCTATTGAGTACTCGGTAGCACTTTATCGGGCAAGCCGGTTTCAGTGGAACTATACATTCGAGGTCGCAACAGGGGGTCAGTCATGACTATTCGAAGTATCGGCGAGCACCGCCGGCGCCGCTCCATGGAAGATGGAGATGTGTCTAGTTTAGCTCTGGAGCCGATCGGATCCTTCAGCTCAAGGGTGACTCGAGACGCAAATGCTATCGAGCGAAACGGGGAGTCGGTCTTCGCGATGAATGACGTCCCAAGCGGATGTGCGAGCACGGAGACCATCGAGATTATGTTCGCCGATGGAACGTGGATGCTGTGCGATAGTCAGGAGCTAATGCCGCTGCAGAGGTCTGAGTCTTGATTGTCAGATATCATGAAGCACTCGCGTCGGAGCGCAGAGAAAATTGAACTGCAAACAATATTTTCCGGCAAGTCATTCCTTGTGTACTAACGGGGGTATTTCCAACTCCGCGTCAGCTTTCGACATCCGGGCAATGTCCCATCGATATTTGGGTCGGACAAAATTCGCGACGAGCTGAGTGATACTCTCCGGACTGGCCAACCCGACCGTAACTCCTCCGAGGGCGCGCTCTCGATGGACCGGAACGAGCTCTCGCGGTCCTATCGAGAGGCCTGTGACCTCTCGGAAGGCGGGCGCGAGCTGTTGAGCATAGAACGCTGCCTGATACTGCCCGTGGGCAACGTAGCCCGGATCGAGACTCTCGCTTGGGAACTTGCACTCAAGGACCAGCGCGCGGTCCCCAGCCCTCGCAAGCAGGATGTCTGGGCGGATATTCCGCGCTTGGAAAGGGAACCCCTCGCTCGAGGTAAGCGTGGCAGCCAGCGCACGGTAACCGTCCGTTAATCCGTATTCCGCCCAGCAATTTGCTGCCTCGCACCAAAGCTCCCAAGGGTCCTCACCGGGCATCTGAAGTTGATAGACGGGACCGCGCGTCATGTAGCCGATTGGACGCAAGCTGGTGACCGTCATTCCGAGGGACTGGGCGCAATCCAGGATGAGCCCGAGAACACTCAGCTGGAACAGTGACTCAGGGAAACCGTCCGGGCGCAGCAACCGTCGTGCGAGCGCCTCTGAGCCGCCTCTATCCAATGCCGTGAAGACTTCTGCCACGTCAGCGACGGCATTCCATGGCCAGCCTGCGCCTCGAACAGCACGTATTGTCTCCCGTGAAGGTCTGGACTCGTCAGACTCTTCGAGGAGTTCCAGGATCGGAAGTGTTTGGCGGATCTTCGCCTCAACGTCACTGGCAAGCGCCTCAGGGCCATCTACTACCGGACCAACCAGGCTCTGGGAAGCAGCAAAGGCGTCCTCGAGGCGGCCGAGCGTCCACGCGAGTACGGACAGCGTTCCCTGATCGGTTGAACGGTGCCTCCGACGAATCGCGAAGGTGTCCGGGGGCCACCCACGACGTCGGGTCTTTCCCCAGTCAACTCGAGTTTTCGGGACGTCCGACCAGAACCTGTGTCTGTGCGAGAGTGTCGGCAGGTGGTCCTGCCACCCTTTGGCATTTTTCGGCCAGCGGCGAAGGAGTGGACTGCACTCAAGGAGTAGTATTCTCATCGCTCTCTGTTCGACATCCTTGGCGGACCACTTCCGGGCCAGAGAATCTGGCGCTACGGCCGCGATAGCGTTGAAGAGGTTTCCGGTTCCAGACCACTCTGATAGAACTCGAAGAAGTCCGTCTTCATGAATCGCCAGGCCAGATGAGTTAGTCACATCAAGCTCTCATCGCAAACAGGCTCTCCTTCACCCAAGCCCAATTGGCAGGGTTCAGAGCTTTGTTGGCGGCGATGCTCATACTGAGCTCGTCGAGAAGATCCGGTTCATACTTGGAAACAAGGTTGCCAACGGAGATAAGGTACGCCTCGGCGAGAAGATCCTCAAGTAATTCCGAGCTGCGCCCGCCGTAGTCTGCGCTTGAATCTCCTTCGGACTCCGGTGCCGCAACCATCACTCCCTGCTCAGAGGAGTGTGCTTCGCCTGCCGGTCGCATCTGGACAGGATTGTTGTCGGCACTTACACCGTCGTAAGCAGCCATCTGCAAGCCCTTCTCGACGTACGCAGGCACGTCTACAAGCAGGCCTGGGCCGATCTGAGCGTCTTCCACCGCCAAATGCGCCGCATACAGTCGCGTAACTCGCTCTGTGAACCAGTCCAACAAACTCTCATCTACGACGTGGCCTGCGATGATGCGTTCGAAATCAGCCCTCGAAGCGGGAGGGACGGGCACGTGCTTGAAGCGACGACTAAGTGCTTGGCCCATCCGGAAAACTCGCTGCGCGTCCACTGCGTTGTACGTTCCGAGCACGCGCCACTCGGTTCCTGCCGAGTACTCAATAGAAGGCGGGGTATCGATCTCGCGAACCTCGGACTCGGCCTGCTCTATCCAATCAAGGTATACGGGCACAGCCGGCTTATCGATTTGCCTCCTGCTGCCCACCCTTACTTTCTTTCCCGAAAGCCAGGTGAGGACGCCGCCTAAGACTCGATCCATATCGGCCCTGTTCGTCTCGTCGAGAACCAGCCACTGATTGAGTCTTATTGCCTGGAGAAGGTCGCCTTCTACACTGCTTATTTCGCCGTTCTCGACCGTCTCGCCAAGCACGAGCTTTTCGAAGGTCCACTCTTCTTCGGGTGTAACCCACGAGGTATCGATCCCATCGCTAGTGAATCCAAATCTCGCCGGGTCCCGATCGATCTTGTCGACGATCTGTTCAAGAATCTCGGTCTTCCCGGTACCGGGAGGGCCGACGAGAAGAACCGCACGCGAAGAGGCAATGGCTACTTCCACCATGCGTTCCACTCGTGCCGCTAGCTGGATCTCCACGACTCGGGACACATTGCGGCGAGCTGAAGCCGCTTCTCTGCGACGATAGCGCTCATAAGCCTCTACGCCTTCGAGCGCTGCTGCGCGGAGGCGTTCAAAGGACTCTGTGTCGGCGAAGGGATTGCTCAAACTATGCCTCCAGGCGTCCGAGATCGAAGGCAATTCTTCGCAAGGTTTCCAAATGTTCGGGACCATCGTTGATAAATTGCTCGACAGTCATTCCCTTGAGGGCGAAAAAGGTAGCCAATTCCTTCTTTACCGTTGTGTTTCGGACCATCCTAAGCTTGGCTCCATTCCCTTCATCGTATGTCGAGATGTCTAGGTCGCCGATTTTGAGCACGGGTTCAGACATGAGTCCCCGCTCTTCCCAATGTTCAGGAGTTGCGGCGGGCCAGTCTTCCAGGGCCTTCCTCGACTCGCCGGAAACTACTTCAAGCGCGCGAGTCCGAATAAGTTGCGAGGCGCTACCCATCTGATTATGATTCTGCGTTCCCTGGTAGTGACTACCCAAACCACAGGCAATGAGTCCGAGAGATGGGAAACCTATGGCGCGCACACGCCACCCTTTGTTGCTCCGAGGCCGCTCCATCAGCGAAAGCAAATGAATCTGAAAGCTGACGTACTGGATCGGCCCTACGACTTCACTGTATCTCTCTTCCGACACACCATTTTCCTGAAGCCAGTTACGGAAGTCCTTCTGGCACTCCACCCGGTAGAGGTTTCTGTGCGCACCTTGCCCATAGGGGTTGACGCTAACGTCGGCGCCCCAGGCATCCGGTACGAATCGTTCGCTAATGACAGGGAGTGCGTCGACCCAAGCGGCCTCAGCGCGCGATTCCGAGCGAGATGAGAGGAAGGAGGCCACTGGGCCGAGGTCCCAGCTCTGCTCAGAGTTCGGCATCGTGAGCTGGCCGTCAGTCATCGAGCATCGTCTTGATAGCTTGTCCGACCGCTTCGGCGAATAGCGGGGGCACCGCATTACCGACTTGCGAACAGCGGGCAACATCAAACTTCCGCCTAGGTCCGTTAATCGTGTATCGACCCTTGAAGTGGAAGTCGTCGGGGAACGATTGGAGTCGCGCCATCTCCCGTACAGTGATGTTTCGTGGTTCACCGTAGTGAATAAACTCGTCAGGATGCGTGGTAATGGTTGACACGGGTGCGTCAGGGTCGATAAGAACCTTCTTGTCCTTCTTTGTGCCCATTGAAACAAGGAAGCTCTTAGACAAGCGCCCCTTAGGCTGCGTCTCGTGGGCGCTCTTGTAGAGCTCAAGGATTCGCTCGCCGTGCTTTGTGTAACGGTGTGAGTCGGGCACGTCGCCGGCCAGAGTGCCCTTGCGCATGATCTTTGCGTAGGCGCTTACGGGAGCCCCGTAACTTGAAGTTTCAAACTTCGGCGAGTCCGGGGACGGCTGACGGTCCTTTGCGTTGAAGAGGTCGCCTAGTGCCTCTCCTGCGGTTACCGCGCGATCAAGCGGAAGGCCGTGGGAGCGGAGGTGTTCCTGCTGGATATCTTCCAGATGGCGGAAGAAATCGGTAGGCGACAAGCCCAGATCCTTCCGTACGCCAATGATCACTGCCCGCTTGCGGATCTGTGGAACGCCGAACTGGCTTGCGTTCGCGATTCCGAAGTCCGCGCTGTAGCCAAGAGATTCAAATGCAGCGACAACTTCATCTGCAACCGAGGTGGTGGCGCCTTCGCGGGGCCGAGACTTGAACGCTCGAGTGATGCCCTCGACGTTCTCGATTAGTGCAATCTTTGGGCGTACGGCGTCGACGACTTCCAGCAGCCGATGGACAAGGTGATTGCGTTCGTCCGCTCCGTTGCGCGACCCGCCAACCGAGAAGCCCTGGCAGGGAGGGCCGCCTGCGACTAACGTCACTGTGCCCCGAAGCGTTCGTAGGCGCTCGACGTTCTCCGGAGAGCTCATAAATGAGTCGATGTCGTGTGGGGCTTGGTCGACCCAGTCGGGCCACTCCTCATACGCCTTATAGGGCGCGTCCTTGTCGACCAGGTTGCTGCGCAACGTGTCGAAGGCCATGGGGTCGCGCTCGATGGCGAAGATACCCTTCCAGCCTGCTTGGTGAAGCCCCAGCGACAAGCCGCCGGACCCCGCGAAGAGGTCGATGCTTGTCAGGTCGTCGGACATGCTCGGTACTCCTTCAGTTGCGGCTCGATCACCGAGCCTTCTACTTCACCCTCAGTATGAGGCACGCGTTCGCGGCGGGCGCGAGGACACCCCGGGTGTGACTGGGCACGCCTCGTGTGTGCCCGTCATTAGGTGAACTCCACCATGAGGCACCGACAGCTGACCGTGCCGAGGACTTCGCTGCAGTGCGCCACGCAAGCAGTAGTTCCATCGGTCCGTGAGAACTTTCTCTACTCTTTCAAGCGCCGGCTTCGCCGGCTGGGCGGTGACTGCGGGCCGAGGTCCTCGCTGCGCTGCGGTCCTCGGCCTACAGCCACCGCCCTCGCGGGTAGGGCCCAGGGTCGTTGGTCGCTCCAGCCCATGCCCCTGCCGCACCTGAGACTCGCTGGTGCAACGCCCGCCTGCGGTTGACTGTTATGACAGCTTCGAAAAAGCTTGTGCTTGGCGAACCGCTCCGTCAAAAGGCCCCTTCCAAAGCCGTTGCTCTAAGAGGTGCAAAAACGACGGGACGTCAGACTCTGGAACGCCGATCTCCGAGTCAACTATTGAGATATTGTGGTTAATCTCCTTTATTTCGGCTAGGTAGCTTTCCAGCTTCGTGGCGGTAATCGAGTTGAGATATGCCAGGCGGGATACTCGCCGAATCTGCTGGGCCGCTCGCACGCCGTTTTTTCCGACTTTGGTTATTGCTTCCACCGCGTCACCGTTCAATTGCAAAGGAAGCGACTTTTGTATATTTCCCACAAACGAGGGTACCGCCTTATTTAACGCTTCCACGTCGGAAAAGAGGTGAAGGAAGTTGTCGGGGTGCCAAATCAATACATCGTCACCTCGAACCGCAAA
Source organism: Brachybacterium sp. AOP42-C2-15 (assembly GCF_052377065.1). Taxonomy (NCBI): domain Bacteria; kingdom Bacillati; phylum Actinomycetota; class Actinomycetes; order Micrococcales; family Dermabacteraceae; genus Brachybacterium; species Brachybacterium sp. AOP42-C2-15. The sequence goes on along the minus strand of NZ_JBQSWK010000031.1, from coordinate 35,331 downwards.
GTCGAATCGCTCCTCGACTTTGAATAGCGGCTCTTCCAGCTTTCGGAGCATGTCGGACTGACGCATGTAGAATCTATTCTTCGTTGACACTCGGACACCCTGCGGCTTGCGGATGAATGCGACGTCTTCGCCGTGAGTGTCTTTCCCAACCACGACGTAGAATACATATTTCCCCTCCGCTACATCGGCGGGCGTTAGTCTTTCGTCTGATCGTCGCGATTTTACTATTTGCTCCAGTAGTGATGCCGATACGGGCTCCTCATCCTGGGCGGTCGAACCGCCGCCCGTGGATTCTGGCTTCTGTCCGGCGCTACCCTCGTCGACGGGATCAAGCGCGAGCCCGAGAATGCTCTTGAGTGAGCCGATAAAATGCTGTCCCTGGCTGAGAAGTTCCGTTTCCGAATACGGCAGTGCGTCTTCTGAAGTAATTCGTTCCGCCGCCATGTTTGCAAAGCTTTGAAGGGCGTCCAAGGCGTCTTTTGCGACATGGACTCGCGTGGCGGTAACAAGTCCTGACTGGGGCGGGTTGCCTAGAAGGAAGAGCGGCGTGCTATCCGACAGGGATAGATCTTTCCAGCTGAACGAAGTCACGTAGTTCTCTCCTTGATGCTGAGGTATATGCCGTGTCGGCCTGACATGCGATATTCATTGCCCACTTCGGGACGCCGCCTGCCAATGAGGAGCGAAGTCGAGTGTTCAAAATCTTCGGATTCCACTCGCCATATCTTCAATCCGAGCATGAAGAATAGGGGATTAATTGCGATCATGTTGGTTCCCGAGAGCACGAGTATGTATATAATACTGAAGATTACGTACATTGCAATCTCCTGCCAACCTGAGGGCTGTTGGGTGACCAGGAATGGAAAGACAAAAGACACTAGGTATGCGGCGGCTTCGGGGCCGGCATCCTCCACCCTGGATATTATTGGCGCGAACGACTCTGTACCGGTTGATCGGAATGCAAAATACACTGTAGCAAGGAAGCCGATAGTTGCAATTCCTGCGAAGATGGAAAATGCCACCCAGTCGGGTCCGGCAAACCTGACTGAAAGCAGGATTGACAGTGGCGTAAGTGACGAGAGGGCAAGAGCTATCCTGTCGATTGACAGGCCGATGTTCTCGGTGCGCCGAACTGTTTTATTAATTGGAGCTCGGGGCGCGCCAGACGGATCGGTTGCGTCTGATTGACGCGAATCGTCACCACGCGAGTCTCTCTCCATGTCCAGAAGGTAGCAGAATGGGGTGACACTTGTCGGTGCTGGAAGGCTGGGTGTCCCTGCCCGCAGGGTGTACCGGCTCGCGGTTGCTGCGTGGCGCGCGAGACGTGATTGCAGTTGACAGCAACGCTGACAGCAACGCGACGGTGTCCGGTCGGCTCGCTCGAGCCGGATCGGGGCGATGACCTGGTGAAACGTGTCCGCTCGCACCTGTCCTGACGGACTTTTAATCCGCGGGTCGAGGGTTCGATCCCCTCCGGGCCCACGACTAGCCCCCTGTGCTGGAGCGACGGATGGCGTATCGCCCAGGTCTGAGGGTTTTCCGTTTCTCCTCCGTCCGCTGACCTCGATGGTGCCTGCCTCGGTTCGGAAACGTGCCACCGGCTAGGCTCGATACCGGGGTACAGGACCGCGCCCACGAAGGCCGGTCACGCGAGAGGGGAACACATGTCGCAGGCGAACCATCCCTACGGCGATAGGGGAGACCAGGGCCATCCGGGCAGCGGACAGCCGGGCAACCATTCCGGATCGTATGGGTACGGCCAGGTCCCGCCGGCTCCCGAGCCCTACGGCTCCGTCCCGCCGGGCCCGCCATCCGGCCCGCCGCCCGGATCGCCAGCCCCGTTCAGCTCGGCGCCGTCCGCCTCGCCGGGGCCCTGGGCAGCCTCCGCCCCGTCAGCGTCGGCGGCACCGCCGCACCCGCAGGCACCGCCCCACGCCCAGGGGACGCAGACACTGTCTGCGGCGCAAGCCGGCGCCGCCCTGCAACGGTTCGGTATCGGCAACCCTCTCCCCACCTTCGTGGTCGGCGCGCTCGCCTACGTCATCGCCCTCGGTGCTGCGCTGCTGGTGATCGTCTCGGCCATCGCCGTCGTGCTCACCCTCGACACCGGCGATCTGGCCGGGGGTACCACCTCGCCGACCGGCGGTGCGACCGCGCCCTCGGGAGATGGCGGGTGGCGGGCGATCGTGGGCCTGGTGGGAATCCCGTTCCAGCTGGTCTCCCTCGCCTCCTTCGGCTCCTATGACATCGAACTGAGCCTGGGTTTCCTGGGCGGTGCCACGATGAGCTGGCGGGGATTGCCGCTCCTGATCACCGTCGCGATGGTGGCGACAGCCTTTTTCGCCGCGCGTCTCGTCCAGCGCCGCTGGAGCTCGAACGGAGCGCTCGGCGCCCTGCTGTGGTCGGGTTTCTCCGGGCTCGCAGTGGCGATCTTCGCCGTGATCGCCACGCGCGTCACCGCGTTCGCGATCGAGGACGATTCGCTGGGGATGGCGCTCTCGATGCACTCCGCCGGGGCCGACATGTTCTTCGGCACCTGGGCACTCATCGCGCTGCCGCTGTTCCTGGGGCATGTGGCGGGGAGCGAGAAGCCCGCCTGGTGGCCGCTGGTGGCGGATCTCGCCGCCGCGCCCCGGCTCGCGCTCCTGCACGCCCTGGCATTCGCCATCCCGGTCGGGGTGCTGATCGTGGTCGGCGGAGCGATCGCGATGATCATCGACGGGGAGGCGCGATCCGTGCTGCCCCTCCTGCTTTCGCTCCCGATCTGGGGACTGACCGGCCTCGCCCTGCTGCCGGGGCTCGGGATGCTGTCCGTGCCGGTGCATATGAACCTGCAGGGCAACGTCGAGGATTTCGGGCTGGAGCGCTCCAACGAGTTCCTGTGGTTCTTCGACCTGCCCTGGTACGGATGGATCCCCATGGTGCTGATCGCTCTGCTGATGCCGGCGGCGGTCGCGCTGCTGTGGAACCGGGACCGCGAACTCGTGAAGGGGAACATCCTCGCGCAGGCCGCCTCCTGGGCGGCGCTCCCGCTCGCCTACTTCGGAGGCTCGGTGATCCTGCTCGCGCTGGTCTGGACCAGCACCCAGGCCCGGATGGGGATGATGGGCAACGTCGTCGTCGACGTCGGCCTCGCCCTCTGGATGCCTCTGGTCGCGTTCTTCCTCGGGCTGTTGGTCGAGGTCCTCGCCCGGTTCGGCGCGCCGTTCGTGGACCGCTTCGTGCCCGGGGTGCTCGTGAACTGGTTCCGACGCTCAGCGCGGGCGCGCCGCGCGAGTGACTAGTCCCGCAGGCCGGCGCGGCGCAAGGTCGCGGCGACCTTGTCGCTGAGCAGCGCCAACGACCGTTCATCGTGACCGCGCAGGTGCTCGAGCGCCGCCAGCGCCGTGATCACCACGTCCAGCAGCTCCTCCTCGACATCCGCTGAGCTGTGGGTGACGCCCTTGCGCGGGTTCTGGCCGGTCGCACCGATGTGCGCGGAGACCACCTCGCCGGCCTCCTCGGTGATCTTCGCCAGCCGGGCCCAGGTCGCGGCCTCCGGATCGCGGTGCGCGTTGCCGTCGTCGATCCAGCGGCTGAGCTCGGCGATCCCGTGTGCGGTGTCGTGGCAGTCCATGCGGCCAGTCTCCTGCATAGCGGCGCCGAGCATGCGCCCGTCGAGAGCAGTTCTAGAGGGTGCACCGTCTGCGCTGCGAGCTGCGCCCCCAGCGGGACGGCGCCGGCGCCCGGCGGATCGCGGGGGAGTGCGACTGCGGCCGGCGACCGGTGGCCCGCTCCTGGTCGCCACCAGCTTCTCCGTGCTCGGCATCGTCGCCGCCGTGATCATGGTGCTGGTCGTGCTGCTCGCCCTGAACCCTGCGAACTGGACGGACCCGGCCCCACGAAGCCGTCCATCGTGTGGTTGACGCCCAGCAGATCCAGGCCGCGGTCGAAGAGCCGCACCGGCAGGATCCGCGCCGCCGGGAGCAGCCGGGCGAGCCACGGGGTGATGATCTGCTCTTTCCCGCGCTCGATCGCCGTGAGCGCGCTGCGTGCCACCTCCTGCTACGTCAGGATCGGCAGCAGGCGGGGGAACTTCGTGCTCGCCCCCTCGAACATGTCGGTGTCGATGTCGAACGGGCACATCACGAAGGTCCCCACGGCGCTGGAGTCCGCCCGCAGCTCAGCCCGCAGCGACTCGGTGAATCCGACTGCGGCCCACTTGCTCGCGGAGTAGTCCGTCTGCCGGGCGACCCCGGCCAGCCCCGCGGCGCTGGCGATGGTGCCGTGCTCGCGCTCGAGCATCCCGGGCAGGAAGGCGCGCGTCACCAGAACAGGGCAAGGGTGTTCAGCTCGAAGGTGCGGCGGATGTCCTCGTCGCTCGCCTCCAGCAGCCGCGTGCCGGTGATGATGCCGGCATTGTTGATCACCACGTCCTGCGGGCCCGCCACCAGTGCGGCGGCGGCGACCTGCTCGCGGACGGTGATGAGCACGCGGGCCTCGCGCAGGGGTGTTCCGTGGTACATCCTCGTACTCCTCGGGAGGCGGTTCGAATGCTCCTCAGCGAAGTAGGAGGGCCGCCCCCTCGTCGGGGCGGCCCTCCGTCGTGCGTTTCCTCAGGCATCCAAGCCCTCGGGCATCACGCTCCTCATACGAGGCTGACCTTGCTCCTCCAGGAGTGGACGCTGCGCACGAGGCACACCAGCGTCATCAGCAGGATCACCGGCAGGAACCCGATCGGCATGATGTCGTCCGTGCTGGTGGATCCTGCCGCCATCTCGCTGAACACGGACCAGTGCACCACCCCGAGGCTCCCGTCGACCATCGCGATGCCCCAGGGGAGGGCGGCGATCCCGAGGAAGATGAGGACCTGCGAGGCGAGGTAGAGACCGAGGAAGACCACCACGGGGCCGCCGAGGCCGAGCCGGTTCAGCGGGGTCTCGCTGCCCACCGAGGCGGCGAAGAAGTACTGGATCGGCCAGACCAGGATCATGCCCACGAAGAGCACGATGCCGGCGATCAGGAGCGGCGTCGAGGTGACCGCCGCGCCCGTGCTCCACAGCTGCTGGATGACGGAGAAGGGGTTGCGATCGGTCCCCATCTGCCCGCCGATGACGGGCCAGGCGGCGAACAGCAGGCCGAAGGCCACCAGCAGCCCGGCGAGGGAGATCAGCAGCGCCCATAGCAGCTTGGCCGCATAGATCGTGGCCCCGCGCACGGGGAGGGACTGGGTGAAGTATCCGGTGCGGCTGTAGCTGGACTGCCAGTAATGGATGGTCAGGGCGATCTGCAGCGCCGGGATCAGCCCGGTGAGCGGGACCACCACCATCAGCATTCCGATCAGGGAGATCACGGGCCAGCCGGTGGCGGTCAGCGCGGTGCCCGCAGCGACCAGCAGCAGGACGATCGCGCCGATGGTGCCGAGCAGCCCACGGGTGCGCAGCCATTCGTGCTTCATGAGGGTGGTGATCATCGGTACGTCTCCTTGAAGATCTCATCGAGGCTGGCCCCGTGCGCGGCGCGGAGGTCGTCGGCCTCGCCGGCGAGGACCACGGAGCCGTGCCGCATCATGACCACCGAGTCGAGGATCGGCTCGAGGTCGTGGATCAGGTGGGTGGAGATCAGCAGCAGCGAGTCCTCCTCGAGGGTGCCCAGGATCCCGTCGAGGATGATCTGGCGGGCGGCGGGGTCGACGCCGCTGATCGGCTCGTCCAGCAGGAACACCTCGGCCCGGCGGGACATCGCCAGCGCGATCTGGACCTTCTCCCGCATGCCCTTGGACATCGCCTTCAGGCGCATCGACTCGTCGAGTCCGAAGAACCGCAGGAGCTCGTGGGCCTTCGCGGCGTCGAAGTCCTCGAAGAAGTCGCTGTACAGGTCCACGCAGTAGCGCGCTCGGGCCCCGTCGGGCAGGAAGCTGGTGTCGGGGAGGAAGGAGACCTTTGCCTTGGAGGCCGGGCCCGGGACCAGGCCCGCGATACGGGCCTCTCCCTGGTAGTCGCTGATCACGCCGGCGAGGATCTTCATCAGCGTGGTCTTGCCGCATCCGTTCTCGCCCAGCAGGCCGATGATCCGGCCTCCTTCGAGCTCGAGATCCAGGGAGTCGATCGCTGTGATCCGACCAAAGGTCTTGGTCAGCCCCCTGGTGGAGATCAGAGGGTGCTTCGCATGCTCAGGGATGGTCATCTCAGGCTCCCTCGGTCTGGGGACTGCCGTTGCTGTCGTGGTCATGGTGATTCCATCTCTCGGTGAGGAGCTGCTGGGCCTGGCTTCGCCCCATGCCGAAGCCTCGGGCGTGCTGGATGAAGTCGTCTGCGGCGCCTTCGGCGAGGTCGGCTCGCAGCCGGTCGATCCGGTCGGTGTCCTCGGTGACGAAGCGGCCGGAGGTGCGTTCGGAGCGGCACAGCCCCTCGCGCTCGAGCTCGGCCAGAGCTCGTTGGATCGTGTTCGGGTTGACGCCGAGCTCGGTGGCGAGCCCGCGAACGCCCGGGATCTTGGCTCCAGCGGGCCACTGGCCGACGACGATCCGGCGGGAGAACTCTGTGACCAGCTGCATCCAGATCGGGAGTGAACTGTCGAACTGCATCAGCGACCCCCTGTCTCAATGTATTAGGTAACTAATACAGTAGGACAGTTGTAGGGCGCGGTCAAGACCCGGACCGGGGAGCGCAGTCCGGGGCGGCGTGGAGGGACGGCTCAGACGGGTCGGTCCAGCCGGGTCAGTCGAGTCGGGTCAGTCCGGCCGTGTCAGTCCAGTCGAGGCAGTTCAGCCGTGTCAGTCCCGCCGTGTCAGTCGAGGCAGAACTCGTTGCCCTCCGGATCGGCCATCACGATGAATCCGATGTTCATCGGCGGCTCGGGCTCGTGGCGCTGCACTCGCGTGGCCCCGAGCGCGAGCAGCTGCTCGCACCGTTCCTCGAGCGCGGCCATCCGCTCCTCCTCGCGGAGGTCCGGTGCGGTGCGCACATCGAGGTGCATCCGATTCTTGGCGACCTTGCCCTCCGGGACCTGCTGGAAGAAGAGTCGCGGCCCGGCCCCGTCGGGATCCTCGAGGGCGGAGGCGCTGTTGCGCTGCTCCTCGGGCACGCCGCTCGCCGCGAGGAAGTCGTCCCACGCCGCCAGTGGATCGGAGCCCGGTGACAGGGCGATGCCGGGAGGGCCCGGATGCACGTATCCGAGCACCTCTCTCCAGAACAGCGAGAGCGTGCGCGGGTCGCGGGCATCGAACGTGATCTGGACGGTGGCGCTCATGGGGTGCTCTCCCGGGGTGTGGGTCCGTGGGGTGCTCGGCTGGTGAAGGGTGGCAGTGTGCCGCTGTGCCCCTATCGTCCGCTGCTGTGCGGACAGGGCCTGTCCGCAGAGTCTGCGTCGGCTCGGCGGGCAGACAGTGCCCGGCGCCCGTCGCCCGTCGCCCGGCGCCCGTCGCCCGTCTGCCGGTACAGCGCACAGGGCACCGGCGCTGCCGATGCCCTGTGCGGGGTGGTGACTCTGCTCAGGCTGCGTGAGCACGTGCAGATCAGAGCACGAGCAGCAGGATGATGATGATCAGCAGAATGGTGGTGAGGCTGATGGGAAGGACGGCCTTGCGCATGGCGATCTCCTTCGGTCGAGGCAACCCACCGGAGTCTCCGACGGGGGCTACCAACGTAGGTGACCGTGTGCTGAAGCGGCTATTCCGAGCATGCCTGAACGGCCCCTACGGGGTGTTCGTGCAGGTCGCAGCGGGAGCAGACCGGATGGTCGACAAATGTGCCCGGGGTCGTGGGGGAGGTCGGGGCCTGTCAGGTCAGGCGCCGACGGCGGCGTTCGCCCGAGCGAACTCCTCGTCGCTCACCGGCTCGAGCCAGATCACGGTCTCGTCGTCCTGATCGGCTTCCTGCACCGCGATGTGGGACATCGGGGAGGCGCTGAGCGCGCCATGCCAGTGCTCCTCGCGCGGCGGGATCCAGACGGTGCGGCCGGGCTCGAGGGTGAGCACCTCCCCGGCGCGGGTGACCACCAAACCCGTGCCGTCGGTCCCGTAGAGCGTCTGGCCCACCGGATGCCAGTGCCAGTGGGTCCGGGAGCCTGGAGCGAAATGCACATGGTTCATCGCTGCCCGCGACTCACCGCGCGGGCCGCGGATCGCATCCAGGAGGACCTCGCCGGTGAATGACGTCTCCGGGCCGGTGGTCGTCGGCGGGCGGTCGAGCTTATCCATCTGGTCCTCCTGCTGGCGGGGGAGTGGTGGTGCCCATCAGATACCCGGGCGGCGTGAAGTGCAAGGCCTCGCCGAGTGGCAAGTAGGGACTTGCGGTGAGTGAAAACCTGCGACCGTTCCTCCACAGTGGCCATTTATCCACAAATTCATCCACAGTCTCGACGGCAGGGGCGCAGGTTTTTGCGACGTCGTCGATGGGGAGCGCGGTGCCGGTGCATCGTTGCAGGTTGTGAGGGTGCTCAGGTCGGTTCAAGGGGATGCCGGGGGCGGCAAGCACGTTATCCACATTTCTCGGACGGGGTTTCGATTCTGGGCCGAACCGGGAAGAATGGAGGCATGTCGACAGCGAATATTCCGGAGTCCTCGCAGGAGCATCCCGCTCCCGAGGCGCTCCTCGCTGCGCTTCGTGAGGCAGGCCCCACCGGTCTCGCGGAGCTGATCGGGGATACCGACTTCCTGCTCTCCGCCATCGCAGCCACCCCGAGACGGATGTTCACGCCCGGTGCGCGACCGCGCGGTACGTACAAGAACCTGCTCGACAAGATCCATGAGGCGCGCAGCTCTCTCGACGCCCTCGAGGCACGCGCCGTGGTCGCGCTCGCCGAGGCGACCACCCGTGACCAGGTGCAGGCCGCGCGTGACGATGCTGCCCACGAGAACTCCTTTCTCCCACCGCTGGACCGGCTGATCCGGCAGGCCGACGCCAGGACCGCACGGGATGTTTCATTGGCCACCAGGCGCTCGCCGTCGACGACGAAGAGGACCTTGACGTCTGCGCGGCGCCTCATCGGCGCCATGCCCCGCATGCTCCAGTCTCTGGCCGGGGGGAAGGTCACGGCCACGGTCGCCTATGCGATCGCCTCCGCAACGGGGCCGCTCGATGACCGGCAGCGCCGCCAGGTCGACGAGGACCTCTTCGCGCGACTGCCGCGGATGGACGGCGCCGGAGTGAAGCGATGGCAGAAAGCTGTCGCCCAGGCCATCGCTGAGCTCGATCCTCACGGTGCCGCCGGTCGTCACCAGGCGGCGCGCAAGAACCGGCACGTGAACTTCACCCCGGGCGAGCACGGCATGGCGACCGTCAGCGCGTACCTGCCGGCCCTCGACGCGAAGCTCGTCCATAAACGGCTCTCCCTCGAGGCGGAACGCCGACGGGCCGACGGTGCTCGGCAGGGCCATGGCGCACTGATGGCGGATGCCTTCACCGACACACTGCTCGGGCGGGACAGCGGGATGGAGCCGGTGACGCTCGAGATCGGGCTCATGATGACCGACCGTGCCCTGCTCTCCCCGGACCATGGGGACGTCGCCCATATCGAGGGCTACGGCCCAGTCCCGGCTGAGGCTCTGCGCGAAGAGCTGCGCAACGCGCTCGCCGAGCCCGAGGATCCGGCTGAGGATCGATTCGGACCGGACGGGCCGCAGCTGCGGGTCGTCCTGCGGCGTCTGTACCTCCATCCCACCGCCGGGGAGCTGGTCGCCGTGGAGTCTCGGGCCCGGGAGTTCCCGGCTGCCCTGAAAAGGTTCCTGAACTGGCGTGATGGCACCTGTCGTGCCCCGTACTGCGATGCGCCCCTGCGCCATCACGACCACATCGTGCCGGCGAGCAAGGGTGGCCCCACCAGCGTGGACAACGGTCAGGGCTCCTGCGCGTACTGCAACCTCGCCAGAGAGGACGACGTCGCCCGGGTCGAGCGCGTCGAGGACCCGGAGCTCCCCGGCCACCTGGTGGCCTGGACCGGTCACGGTGGCACGACGGTCATCACCGCCGCGCCGCCGCTCGGGCCGATCGCGCCGGTGGAGGACAGCCCCGTCGATCGCTCCGAATGCCACGATGAGGACCAGGTCGAGCACTCGGAACAGGACGAGGGCCAGGGCAATGGCCGGGGCGAGGACCAGGAAGAGCCTGGCGGGATCGCCGGCAGTGCCGACGTCGCACCGTGCACGGGTAGCGAGCTGTCGATCAGCTGTCGGATTCCCGAGGGTGACGCCGAGCAGCCCAGCGGATATCCCAGAATGGTCGGACCTCCTCGGGGAAAGCCCGCAAGCGCTGGCGTGCCAGGATGCACCCCACGGGCGACGAAGTCCTGCGACCGGCGCCGTCGTGCGCCGCGACGTCCTGAGACTCGACATCCTGAGACTCGACACTGCGCGCGGCCACCGCGCGCGTCTCGATCTGCTGTGCCGTGGAACCACCGCGTCTCACGTCGTCACCGCCACGCCCTTGCAGCGGGGGTCTCGATCTACTGTGACCTGATGATCCGTCACACCGTTTCCTTCACCCTCGTGCACGCTGCGGACTCCGCAGCGGAGCAGGACTTCCTCACCCAGGCGCCGGCCCTGCTCCGCGAGATCGATGGAGTCGAGGACTTCGCCGTCTCGCGACAGGTCAGCCCCAAGTCGGATTACCGGTTCCAGTTCGCGATGACTTTCGCAGACCAGGCGACCTACGCCGCCTACGATGCGCACCCCGAGCATCAGCAGTTCGTCGCAACGCGGTGGAGCAGCGAAGTCAGCGCCTTCGAGGAACTCGACTTCATCGCTTATCCCTGAAGCATCCGCGCGACGCTCGACAGGACGATGCCCCGGACGCCGACCGCAGTGGTCGGCATCCGGGGCATCGCCGCTGGTCGGCGGATCAGGCTTCCGCGCGCCGCAGCCAGACCGTGGTCGCGCCGGGCAGCTCCTGTGCCGTGCCGTCGGCCGCTGTGAGCGGAGCGCTCGCGAGCAGCACCTCGCCGTCCGGCAGTGCGACCGGCGCGTCACCGAAGTTCGTCACGCTCAACCAGCCGCCGGGCCGCTCGAAGGCGAGGACGTCACCGGTGGAGACCTCCTCGTCCCAGGTCAGCGACTCCTCGCTCTGCAGCTCCCCACGCAGTCGCAGCGCCTCGCGGTACATCTCGAGGGTTGAGCCCGCGACCCCGTCCTCGGCCTCGACCGAGAAGTCCGCGAACCAGGCCGGCTGGGGCAGGTGCGCGCCGCCGGTCCCGAAGCCGAATGAGGAGCCTTCGCGGGTCCAGGGCAGCGGCACCCGGCAGCCATCACGGCCCAGACCGTCGAAGCCGCGATCCTCCGCGGTGGTGCGCCAGAAGGCGGGATCCTGCCGCTGTGCGTCGGGGATCTCGGCCACCTCGTGCAGGCCCAGCTCCTCACCCTGGTACAGGTAGGCGCTGCCGGGCAGGGCCAGCTCGAACATCGTCGCCGCACGCGCGCGGCGCAGACCCAGTTCACGATCGATGCCCTCGTCCGGACCGCCGGCGAGCACCCACTCAGCGCCCTGCTTCACGTCACGACCGGCGCGCGGGGGCAGACCGTAGCGGGTCGCATGGCGCACTCCGTCGTGGTTCGAGAACACCCAGGTGGTGGATGAGCCCGTCGCCGCCGACTGCGCAAGGTTGTCCGTGACGATGTCGCGGAAGTGTGTCGCGTCGAAGTCCGCCTCCATCAGATCGAAGTTGAACGCCTGGCCCAGGCCCTCGGGGCTCGCGTACTTCGCGCGCCGCTCCGGGGTCTCCACCCAGGCCTCCGCCACGGCGGTGCGTGCCGGGGAGTACTCGTTGAACACGGCGCGCCACTCGGCGTAGATCTCATGGACCTCATCGCGGTCCCACAGCGGGTGGGTGCCGTCCTTGGGCATCGCCTGCAGCTCCGCCTTGCTCGGCAGCACCTCGCCGAGATCCTTGGCGAGCCCGTGCGCCACATCGATGCGGAAGCCGTCGACTCCGCGATCCGACCAGAACCGCAGCGTCCGCCTGAAGTCCTCGTGGACCTCGGGGTGCTTCCAGTTGAAGTCGGGCTGCTCGGTGGCGAAGGAGTGCAGGTACCACTGGCCGTCCGGCACCCGGGTCCAGGCCGGGCCGCTGAAGATCGAGGTCCAGTCCGCCGGGGGCAGCTCCCCGTTCTCGCCCGTGCCGTCGCGGAAGATGTACCGCGCCCGAGCGTTCGAGCCCTGCGGGGAGGCCAGCGCCTCGCGGAACCACTCATGGCGGTCCGAGGAGTGGTTGGGGACCAGGTCCACCACCAGCTTGATGCCGGCGTCATGGAGCGCGGCGACCATCTCGTCGAACTCCGTCAGGGTGCCGATCTTCGGATCGACGTCCCGGAAGTCGTCCACGTCGTAGCCGCCGTCCGCGAGCGCGGAGGGGTAGAACGGGCTCAGCCAGACGGCGTCGACGCCGAGCTGCTGCAGGTAGGGCACGCGGGAGATGATCCCGCCCAGGTCACCGATGCCGTCGCCGTTGCTGTCCGCGAAGGAGCGCGGGTAGATCTGGTAGACGGCCGCCTGGCGCCACCAGTCGGCGTCAGCCTGCTGGTCGGCGGGAACGGTCAGGGAAGGAGTGGTCACGGTCGAGGAACCTCCGGGTTCTGCGGGTGGTGGGTGAAGAACGGGTGTGAGGGGAAAGAGTCGGGTGGGGAAGCGGCAGGTGGGCAGGCCGCGCCGGGGCGTCACGAAGGGTGGCCGACGCCGCCGGCCGCCCTCGGGCTCGCCCGCTACTTGATGGCGCCCTGGGTCAGGCCGGACATGACCCAGCGCTGCGCGAACAGGTAGACGATGATCGCCGGCGCCATCGCCATCAGGTACGAGGCGAAGGCGACGTTGTAGCTGTTGCTGAACTGGGTCTGGAACATGTTCTGCAGCACCGGGATGGTCTGCAGCGTAGGGTCCGAGATGATCAGCGACGGCATCATGAAGTCGTTCCACGAGGCGATGAAGGCGAAGATGCCCACGGTCGCGCACATCGGTCCCAGCAGCGGCAGGATCAGCTTCCAGAACACCTTCCAGGTGCCGGCGCCGTCCATCCGCATCGACTCCTCCAGCTCGAGCGGGATGGTGCGCAGGAATGCGGTGAACAGCAGGGTGTTGAACGCGAGGGAGAAGGCGATGTGCAGGATCGCGACCCCCAGCGGGTTGTCCAGCCCGAGCATGCCCGTGAGCTGGATCTGGGGCAGCGCCACCACCGGGAACGGGATGAACATCGCCGCCAGCAGGTAGAAGAACGACCAGCGGAAGGCGCGCCGATCCCAGTTGCGCACGATCGCGTAGGCCGCGAGGGACGAGATCACGATCTCGCCGATCACCGCGATCACCGTGATGAAGATCGAGATGGCGAAGCCGCGCGGGAAGTTCGTGAGGTTCCAGGCCTCGACGAAGCTCGAGAACGTGAGCGGGGAGGGCAGGCCGAACGCATTGCCGTCGACCGCCTGCTCGGTGGTCTTCAGTGCCATGTTCACGGTGACGAACAGCGGCACCAGCACGGCCAGCGCGCCCACCATGAGCAGCACGGTGGCGGACCAGTTGGTGCGATCCCGGCCCACCTTCCCGCGGCGGCGGCGCACGGGCTGCGAGGTGGAGGTCGAGGTGGCGGTGGAGGACGTGGGGCTCGGGGCCGCGGCAGCGGCGGAAGTGGTGGTCGACATGATCAGAACGCCGTCCTTCCTCGGGTGATGCGGAGCTGGAGGAGCGCGAGCGCGATCGAGATCAGGAAGAAGACCATCGCGTTCGCCATCTGGTAGGCGTAATCGCCGCCCTCGAACCCGCGGAAGATCGACATCGCCACGGAGCGGGTGGCCACGCCCGGGCCGCCGTCGGTCAGGCCCACGATGATGTCGTAGGCGTTCAGGTAGTTCTTGAATCCCAGGATCGTGTTGATGACGATGAACCCGGAGACCAGCGGCAGCGTGATGTGCCTGACGCTCTGCCAGCCGGTCGCGCCGTCGATCGACCCGGCCTCGTACACCTCGCCGGGGATGGTGACCAGTCCGGCGATGTAGATGAGCATCGTCGAGGGGATCGACTGCCACGCGGTGACGATCACGATCGACAGCCAGGCCCAGTCGGGGTTGGCGAGGATCGAGGTCGACAGGGCGTCCACGCCGATCGCCTGCCCCAATCCCGGAACGGTGTTCGCGAACAGGTACTGGAACACGAAGGCGATGACGATGCCGGAGATGACCATCGGGATCACGTAGATCGTGCGCAGCGCGGTGGTGAAGCGGATCTTCGAGGTCAGGCCCAGGGCCAGGGCGAAGGCGAGGATGTTCACCAGGATCACGGTGATCAGCGAGAAGCCGAGCGTGAAGGTGTAGGAGCCCAGGATTCCCTGGTCGCGGAACATCGCGATGTAGTTGCGGAAGCCGATGAACTCCCAGTCGCCGAAGCCGATGGAGTTGGTGAAGCTGTAGCCGAAGCCCAGCACCGCCGGCAGGGTGACGGCGAGGCTGAACAGGGCCAGCGAGGGGAACAGGAACAGGTAGTAGAGGGGGTCGATCCGTCGCTTGTGATGGACGATCGGGGTGCGGGATCGGCTCCCGCCGTCACCGGGGGCGGTGCGCGGTGGTGTCGTCGTCGACATCGGGGCTCCTTGCTGAGACGTCATCGGTGATCACTCCCGGAAGGCCAGGCGGGCCCAGTCGGCATCCATGCGCGCCAGGGTCTGCCGGGCGTCGGCGCCGCCGACGATCGACTGGAGGTAGTTCTGGGCCGGGATCGAGTTGGGGATGAACTGGGATGCGCCCATGTAGAAGCGGCCTTCGTCGTAGTACTGCTGCATCTCCGCGATCCGGTCGTCGGTCACCGCCGGGGCATCCTTCGTGGTGCCGAAGGCGAGGAAAGAGTCGTTGTACTGGTTCTGCACCTCCGGCTGCATGAGGAACTGCAGCAGCTCGCGGGCGCCCTGGTGCTCGTTGGCGGCCTCGGGGATCCACAGCGAGAGGTCGATGTTCACGCGCACCTTCAGGTCGGCCGGATCATCGGTCATCGGCAGCGGGAAGGTGCCGAGGTCCAGATCGGAGCCGGACTTCTCGATCTCCCCGAAGGCCCACGGCCCCTGGAAGTACATCGCGGCCTGCTCCCGGGCCATCGCTGTGTTGCCGTCGCCGTAGGCGCGGTTCCCGGCATCGGGGTTCACGTGCTGGACGATCTCCAGCATGCGTTCGACCGGTGCGAGCAGGGTGTTCTGGAAGGAGACCTCGGAGTCGGGGCCGACGTTCTCGCCGAGCTCGTTCATCTGCTCGTAGAAGCTGCGCACGTCGATCATCCCGCCGACGGTGTAGTCGAACAGGCCCTGCGCGACCGTCCAGGGATCCAGGAAGGTTCCGTAGACCGGGGTGACGTCCGCGCTCTGCAGGGTCTCGCAGGCCGTCATGAACTCGTCCCAGGTGGTGGGGACCTCTAGGCCGTGCTCCTCGAAGATCCGCCGGTTGTAGATGACCGAGGCGGCGGTGACCGAGTAGGGCAGCACGCTGGTGCGGCCCTCGTAGGTGGGGTACCAGTCAGCGAGCTCGGCGACGTCCTCGCGGATCATCGCGGCCTCGGGCAGGTCGGAGAGGTCCGAGAGGGCGCCGCGCTCCATGAACCTGCCCATCTCGAGGTTGTAGTTCAGGCAGCCGAGGTCCGGCGGGTTGTTGCGCACGAAGCTCGCCGAGAGGTTCGTGGCGATGTCGTGCTGGACGGAGAAGCGGTCCTGGGAGGTGGAGAAGTCCGCGGCGAGCTGGCTGAAGTAGGGGATCGCCTCCGGTTTGGACTGGTACAGCGTCAACTGGGAGGAGCCGCTTGCACTGCCGCAGGCGGCCAGGGCGGTCGCGGTCAGCGCGCCGCCGGCCCCTGCCAGCAGGGTTCGTCGGTTCAGGCGCCCGCGCGGGCCGTTCGAGGATGACAACGCCGTCTCCTTTGCGAATGGGGCTTGCGAGCCCGCTGTGTGATGCGATCATAGATACGACAGAGGTTATATTTACGATCTATCGAAAGTATGGGGGCGTGGAGCAGACGATGTCAACAGTGCGAGATCGGGGCGCCAGCTCCCCGCAGCTGATGCGCCATACCAACCTCCGGGCGCTGATGCAGCACGCCCTGCGAGCGGAGGCCTTCACCGCGGCCGATGCGATGGCCGCGACCGGTCTCACCCGGGCCACGGTGCTCGGCGTCTGCGCCGAGCTCGAGCAGGCCGGATGGCTCCAGGAAGTCTCCGGCAGCCGCGATGAGGGCACCGTGCAGCGGGGACGCCCGGCCCGTCACTTCGCGCTGCGCGCGGATGCTGCCGTGCTGATCGGCGTGGATGCGGGCCAGCACACCCTCACCGCGCGCGTGGCCGACCTTCGTGGGCGCGAGCTCGCCGCGGCCCGCCGCACGATCGATGGCATCCTGGAGCGCTCGCCGGGGGGCGAGGGAACGGGGGAGGAGAGCGCCGGTCGGGCCCGGGTTCAATCGGTGCGCGAGCTCATCGACCAGGTGCTCGAGCAGGCAGGGGCGCAGGGTCGGCACCGGTTGCTGACGGTGGTCGGCGTCCCCGCCCCGGTCGACTCCTCCGGCCGCTCACCCCGCGGTGACCAGGGCTACTGGCCCGCTATGAACCCGGGCTTCAACGATGTCCTGGACGGCAGGATCGTGGTCGAGAACGATGCGAACCTCGCCGTCCTCGCCGAGCAGGCGCTCGGAGACGCCTCTGCGAGACCCTCGAGCGACCACCTCGCCGCGCTGCTGATGGGAGAGCGCTTCGGCGCGGGTCTCATCGTCGACGGGCACCTGCTGCGCGGGGCCGACGGCGGCGCCGGGGAGATGCGCTTCCTCGACGGCGTGCTCGGCGACTCGCGCGGGGCCGACGGCGTCGCCGCCCTCGCCCGGCGCTGGACCCTCGAGGCCCTCGCGGCGGGGGAGACCTCTGCGGTGCTCGCGCAGATCCCCCGCGCCGACCTCAGCGCGATCGATGTCTTCACCGCCGCGCGGGAGGGGGATCTGCTCGCCCGGGGCGTGCTCGACCGCATCGGGGGCCGGCTCGCCCATATCGCCGCGATCCTCTCCAGTCTGCTCGGCGTCGAGACAGTGGTGGTGGCCGGCGCGATCGCCGAGGCCATCGACCCGGTGCTCGAACGCTCCCGCAGCGTGCTGCCGCAGATCTCCACGCCGCCCTATCCTGCGCTGCGAGCGAGCACGCTGGGCAGGGACGTGGTGGTGCGCGGTGCGATCGAGCTCGCCCTCACCCGACTTCGAGCAGACCCCCTGGACCTGCTCTCCCCAGACCGACCCGCAGCCTGACCGACTGAACAACCGACTGACTGATCGAAGGGAATCACGCACTATGACCGTTGCAGCACCGGAGGGCGCCCAGCGAAACCTGCGCGCCGGAGTGATCGGCCTGGGCTGGGCCGGCCAGCAGCACGTGGCCGCCTATGCCGCCGACCCCACCGTCGATCTCGTCGCCCTGTCCGCGATGGAGGAGCACCTGCTGGAGAAGTTCGGCGCGGAGCACGACGTGCCCGGCCGCTACCAGGACTGGAAGCAGATGCTCGCCGAGGCCGAGCTCGACGTCGTCTCCATCGCCACCCCCACGTTCCTGCACGAACCGATGGCGGTCCACGCCCTCGAGGCGGGCGTGCATGTGCTCACGGAGAAGCCGATGGCCCAGACCGGCGAGGCCGCCGCCCGCATGGTCGAGGCCGCGCACCGTGCGGGCCGGGTGCTCGAGGTGTCCTTCAACCACCGCCAGCGTGGGGACGTCACGGCGCTGAAGTCCGTGGTCGACTCCGGCGTGCTCGGGAAGCTCTACTACGCCAAGGCCGGATGGATCCGTCGCCAGGGCATCCCCGGGCTCGGCACCTGGTTCACCAAGGCCGCGAGCTCGGGCGGCGGAGCGATGATGGACATCGGTATCCACATGCTCGACATGACCCTCCACCTGATGGGCGAACCCGAGGTCACCGCGGCATCCGCCGCCGCCCACGCCGAGTTCGGTCCGCTGGGCCGGGGCGGCTCCGGCTTCGGCATCTCGCAGGTCGAAGAGGGCGTGCCCTTCGAGGTCGAGGACCTCGCCACGGCCTTCCTGCGCCTGGACGGCGGGGGCACGATGCTGCTGGAGTCCAGCTGGGCCCAGTGGATCCCGCACGACCTCTGCTACGTCACCCTCTATGGGGCTGACGGCGGTGCCACGATCGAATGGGGCGGCGATCCCACGCACCCGCACCAGATGCTGAAGGTCTGGACCGAGGTCGCGGGCATCCCCGCCGAGCTGCAGCCGGTGGTCGGCGAGGACGGCCGGCACGCCGGGGCGATCGCCGAGTTCCTCCAGAAGGTGCGCTCCGAGGACTGGTCCGCGCACGACGGCTCGCTCGCGCTGCGTCGCGCCCGCGTGATCGACGCCTGCTACGCCTCAGCGGCGGCCGGCGCTGAAGTTGCGGTCGAGGTGGCGGCCGCCGACTGAGCGGGCCTCCCACCTGAGCAGGCACGAGGGGCCGACCGCGATCACTCGCGATCGGCCCCTCGTGCCACGTCCAGCCGGTGGGCGGACCCGTCGGCAGTATCTCCGGGCTCTGCAGCCTCAAGCCTCCGGGGGCGCTGGGATGACGTCCGGGTTCTCCTCGAGCCAGGCCGCCACGGCCTCGGCCTCCTTGCCCTCTCCGAACTCGTTGACGACCTTGTCCTCCAGGTCGTTGTAGAGCTCGCCGGAGATCTGGATCCGGCTGAGGTGGTCGGCGGCCTCGGGGAAGTCCTCCGTGAACCCCTTGCGGCCCAGGATGTGCAGCGCCTCGGAATGACGACCGGAGCGTGGTTCTGAAGGTTCTGCAGGCTCAGCTGCGCGAGTGCAGCGCCTCTGCGAGGAAGTCGACGGTCTGCTGCCAGGCGGCCTCGGCGGCCTCGGAGTGGTGCAGCCCGGGATGGGGGTTGTCGAAAGCATGGCCGGCACCCTCGTGCACGCGGAAGCGCACCTGGTCACGGGTGTCATCGGCGGTGACCGCCCGGCGGATCTCCTGAACGGCCTCCTGGGGGATGAAGGCGTCGGCGGTGCCGAAGTGGTGCAGGCTCGGCACCTCTACCTGCGTGGCACGGTCCAGGAGGGTGGGCAGGGCGGAGCCGTAGTAGCTGATGAGCACCGACGGCGGTCGCTCCTCCTCGGCGGCCGAGGCGGCGGCGGCGAAGGCCAGCCCGCCGCCGTAGCAGAAGCCGAACAGGCCCACCTGCTCCACATCGACGGCGCCGTGGGCGCGCAGCGCATTCAGCGCGGCGATCGCGTCGGCCTCAGCACGCTCCCAGGGAAGCTGCCCGGTCAGTGCGACACCCTCGGCGAGCCAGGAGTCGAAGTCGTCCCAATCCTCCAGCCCCACCAGCGGCGGGTCCAGACGGGCGAACAGCTGTGGGGCGAGCACCGCATAGCCGAGCGCGGCGAGATCCGCGCAGCGCTGCTGCATGTAGTCGGACAGGCCGAAGATCTCCTGCAGCACCACCAGGCCGGGAACCGGCTCCTCGAGGTCCTCCGGCAGCCAGAGCAGTCCGGGCAGGTCGCCGGCATCGGTGGGGATCTGAAGCGTCGTCGCAGTCACGCCCTGACTGTAACCCGCGTGCCTGCGCCGGGGACTCCGGAATCACGGCACCTGGCAGTCGCGTCGCCGGTGGCCTTCAGGGACCGGGCCTACCCTGATCCTGACCGACCCGTCGCCATCACCGCTGAGGACCGACCATGACCGCTCTCGAGGATCGCTGGACCGCCGCCTACGCCCCTGGGGTGCGCCGCCACCTCGACTATCCCGCCGGTTCCCTGGTCGACGAGTTCGATGCGTTCACCGCGACCTATGCGGAGCAGCCAGCGCTGGACTTCTTCGGCCGACGCACGAGCTACACCGAGCTCGCCGCCCAGGTGCGAGCCGTGGCCGGGAACCTCCATGCCCTGGGCGTACGGCCGGGCTCCACGGTGGCGCTGCTGATGCCCACCTGCCCCCAGCACGTGGTCGCCTTCTACGCCGTCCTGCTGTGCGGCGCGACCGCGGTCGAGCACAACCCGCTCTACCCGGCCCACGAGCTCGCACCGATGTTCGCCGACCACCATGCGGAGGTCGCGATCGTGTGGAACGCCGCGGCCGGGACCCTGCAGGAGCTGCCGGAGGACGTGCGCCCGCACACGATCATCGCCGTGGACCTCATCGAAGAGATGCCGCGGGGGAAGCGCGCCCTGCTGCGGCTGCCGCTGAAGAAGGCCCGTGCCTCACGCAATCAGCTCTCCCGGCCTGCGCCGGCTGGCACCCTGCCCTTCTCCCGGCTGCGCCGCGAGGGCGCGCAGGCACCCCTCGCCTCCCGCCCCGAGCGTGAGGACATCGCACTGCTGCTGTACACCTCGGGCACCACCGGCACACCCAAGGGCGTGCCGCTCAGCCACGCCAACCTGATCGCCTCGACCACCCAGGCGCACGAATGGGTCACGCCCCTGGTCCCGGGCAAGGAGGTGTTCATGGCCTGCCTGCCGCTCTTCCACGTGTTCGGATGCTCGCTGTCGATGAACGCGGGACTGACCGTCGGGGCGATGCTGCACCTGATCCCCAAGCCCGAGACCGGGCTGATCCTCGATGCGATCAAGCGCGCGATGCCGACGACGATGATCGCGGTCCCGCCGCTGTTCGACCGTGTGGTCACCGGGGCGAAGGAGCGCGGGGTCTCGCTTCGGGGGATCCGCACCGGGGTCGCCGGGGCGATGCCGCTGCGGCCCGAGCTCATCGCGGCCTGGGAAGAGGCCACTGGGGGTTTCCTGATCGAGGGCTACGGACTCTCGGAATGCTCTCCGATCGTGTGCGGCAACCCGGTCGACAGCACCCGAACACCGGGATCGATCGGCGTGCCGTTCCCTGACACCCAGGTGCGCCTGGTCGACCCCGAGGACCTCGACCGGGACGTGGAGCCGGGTGAGGCGGGGGAGATCCTGGTCCGGGGCCCGCAGGTGTTCTCCGGATACCGCGACCGTCCCGAGGCGACCGCCGAGGCGTTCCATGACGGCTGGTTCCGCACCGGAGACATCGCCCAGGTCGACGAACGCGGGTTCCTGACGATCGTCGATCGGCTCAAGGAGATGGTGATCACCGGCGGTTTCAACGTCTATCCCTCCGAGGTCGAGGACGCGATCCGGGGGGAGCACGGCATCGAGGACATCGCCGTGGTGGGCCTGCTCGACGAGCAGGGCGCTGAAGAGGTAGTCGCCGCGATCGTCACGCCGGATGGAGTGCTCCCCGACGTCGAGGACCTGCGCCGACTGCTCAAGGAGCGGCTGACGGCCTACAAGGTGCCGCGCCGTTTCCACGTGCTCGCCGAGCTCCCGCGCAATGAGATGGGCAAGGTCCTGCGCCGTGAGGTCCGCGACCGGCTCCAGGAGCTCGACCGCCGACGCCCCCGGCGCTGAGCGCGGCAGTGCTGAGCCGGGCAGTGCTCAGGAGAAGAGCATGAGCGCGTAGACGCCGAACAGCAGCAGGTGCACGGCGCCATGCACCGCGGTGGTCCGCGGGGCGCTCGCCGAGATCGCGGCGACCGCGAGGGTCACCCCGAGCAGCAGCAGGTTCGTCGGCGATTCCGCGAGCACCACCTCGGTGCCGGTGACCAGCCCGATCACCAGCACCGTGGGGATCGTCAGGGCGAGGGTCGAGACCAGCGCGCCATGGCACAGGTTCACCACCCGCTGCATCTCCCCGTTCAGCGCCGCCCGCACCGCGGTGATCGACTCCGGCGTGAACACGATCATCGCGATCAGCACTCCGCCGAGGGCGACCGGGGCACCGAGCCGCGCCAGGCCGTCATCGAGCAGCCCCGCCATATGGTGCGAGAGCAGCACGATCGGCAGCACGGTCGCGATCAGCAGGGCGGCGCGCGCCAGCAGCTCCTCCCGGTGCAGGGAGAGGACCTCCCGCAGCGCGGTGCGGTTCCCGGTAGTGCGGGCGGTGCGAGTGGTGGCGGCGGTGGTGCGGGTGGCGGTGGTGGGGTTCGCGTCGGTCGCGGGCTCGGCGGCCGCGGCGCTGCCCACGGCTCGCTCGATCTCCTGGAACTCACCGGCCTGGGCTCCCATCTGGCGCCAGAGGAAGAAGGCGTACACCGCCACCGTGAGCCCACCGACCACCAGTGCCTGGGGAGGCGCATAGCCGCCGCTCTCGCTGATCGTCGCCGGCAGCGCGAAGGCGAGCGCCGCGAGCGCGGTGAGCATCACCAGGTAGGCGGAGGTCCCCACCCGGTGCGTAGCGAGGGAGCCGTGCCGCAGGCCGCCCACCAGCAGGCAGAGCCCGAGCGCCAGGTTCATGATGATCATCGAGACCGCCATCACCGAGTCCCGGGCGATCACGGTGTGCTCTCCGGGACCGAGCATGACCGCGGCGATCAGCACCACCTCGATCACCACGATCGAGAGCGTCAGCACGAGCGTGCCGTAGGGATCGCCGAGCCGGCGCGCGAGCGCCTCGGCCTGGTGGACCACTCCGCCGGCGGCGACCACGATCACCGCGATGATCGCGGCCAGCACCAATGCGAGCACGGGGGAGGGCAGCGGCGCGGCCAGCAGCGGGCCGGCGAGGCTCAGAGCGCCGACGGCGGCCCAGCCGAGCACCAGGCGTCCGATGGCGTCGCGGGTGAGGAGCTCGCGCGCGAGCTGTCTGCGGGTACGGGGTCCGGGCTGGGCGGGGGAGTGGCCGGTCGGGGTCATGGGGGATCCTCCTGCGAGGCCGTCCTCCCTGCGACTGCGCGGACCGGGTCGTCCCGGCGGCGGCGCCGGCACTCTCCTCGCGGCGCCTCCCCACCGTAACCTCACCGCGCCCGGCGGTCAGCTCCCGGTGAGGGAACTGACCACCGAGGGCGGTGATTCAGCAGCCGAGCAGCTGAGCGAGTGGGTGGTCCAGCAGTCCAGCAGTCCAGCAGTTCAGCAGTTCTGTGGCCGGTGGCTCAGCCGTCCCGGGGGACCGAGATCCCGACCAGCAGGCCCTGGTCGTTGTCGGCATAGGTGCCCGGGGCGACCAGCAGCCCCCAGGTGGTGCCGTCGGTGGTCGTGGCCTCGCAGTCGACGGTCTCGAACTCGGTGAAGTCCAGGCCGTCCTCGCAGGTGACGTCGCTCCACTCGGCCATTGTGTTGACCGGTACATAGGCGTTCTCGGAGGTCAGCGTCTGCAGTGTGCTCTCGGCGACCTCGTCGGCGCTGAGCGGCTCGGCACCGAACATCGAGCCGAATCCCACCCCGGTGAGGCTGACGTCCTCGTCCAGCAGGCCATCGGCCGCTGTGGGCAGCTCGGTCCCGGTCGAGAACAGCACTGCCACCGTCGAACCGTTCTGAAATCCGTCCTCCGACGGCACGAAGACCACGTTGGCGACCCACTCCTGGTGCGGCTCGGTCGTATCGAAGCTCGCCGGGCCGAGGCATCCGGTCGCTGCGGCGCCCGGCTCGAGCACCAGCTCGTCCTCGCATTCGGCAGTGCCCTCGAAGGGTGCTGCGAGAAGTGCTGCCAGGTCGTCGTCCGTGAGGGCGGGGGCGCCCTCTCCGCTGGTGTCGTCCGTCCCCAGATCGGTCACCAGCATGATCCGCGTGCGCTCCCTCGAGGCACCCGGCTCACCCCCGTCCTCTCCCGCACCCTCATTGGCCCCTGCGCCGTCTCCTGCTTCCTCTTCTTCTTCCTCGCCGCCACCGTCCGACGCGGACTCCTCGTCGGAGGCGTCCCCGCCTTCCGATGACTGCTGGTCCTGCTCTCCACCACCGTCGGAGGTGTCATCGGCGCCCACCTCGGAGGCCCCGGCGGGGGTCTCCGGAGGGGTGTCGACGTCGGCCCCGCAGGCGCTCAGCCCGAGGAGTGCCGTGCCGGCGCAGAGCGCCATCGCGGTGCGGGCTCGTCGGCCGATGCTCGTTTTCGTCATGACGGTTCCTCTCCTCGGGAGTCCGCGGGGCGGCTGCACCGTGGTGGACATCGAGCCAAATGGCCCGGGTCACACGGTGCCAAAAGGTAAAGGAAAGGTCAAGGCTTAGTCACGGGTGTGGCGCGATGGCGAGGTGAAGATTTTGTGTGCAGCTGTCGTTCGGGGCTCCGGCCGGGCTCAGGCATCCGGGCCGCGAGGGGTGGGGTCGCCGTGCTCGCGGCGGTAGCGGTCGTCCTCGGCATCCTCGTCGTCCACAGAGCGTCGCGGATCGCGGAACCCGAGGGCGATACCGAGTGTGGCGCCGACGGCGAAGCCGATCAGAGCACCGATGAAGATGTTGTTGATGACGGCCAGCCCCAAGCCGATTCCCACGGTGAAACCGATCATCATGCCGAAGGGGAGCCAGGTGGCGTCGAAGCGGCGACGCGTGGGTGCAGTCATGGATCCTCTGTCCGATCAGACCCGCCGGCAGGGCCGACGGGAGGGGAACTACCAGGGTAGTCCCGGCTACTGTGACCTCGCGCGCCAGGGAGCAGACCCCACCCCCGTCGCCGTGCCCCATCGATATCATCACGGGCGTGACAGCGACTCCCCCTTCGGCTCCGAGCCCCACCACCCTGCAGGCACTGCGGAACCCGCGGCTCCTCACCACCGAGGCGCTCGCCGGGGCGGTCACCACGCTCGCTCTGATCCCCGAGGTCATCTCGTTCTCGGTGATCGCCGGCGTGGACCCGAAGGTCAGCCTCATCGCCTCGGTCGTGCTCGCGATCTCGATGTCGATCCTGGGTGGCCGGCCCGCCATGATCACCGCCGCCGCGGGCGCCGTCGCGCTCGTGGTCGCGCCGCTGGTGCACACCCATAGCGTCGAATACCTGCTGCCCACGGTGATCCTCGCCGGCATCATCCAGATCCTCTTCGGCGTGCTGGGGCTCGCGAGGATCATGCGGTTCATCCCGCGATCGGTGATGATCGGCTTCGTCAACGCGCTCGGGATCCTGATCTTCGCCGCTCAGCTGCAGCACGTGCTCGACGTGCCGGTCATGGTCTACCCATTGTTCGCGCTGACCCTGCTGGTGGTGCTGCTGTTGCCGCGCTTCACCAAGGCCGTGCCCGCACCGCTGGTCGCGATCGTGCTGGTCACCACGATCGCGATGTTCGCGCACCTGTCCGTCCCGACCGTCGGCGACCAGGGCGACGTCTCCGGCGGGCTGCCCGGAATCACCCCGCTCGAGGTTCCGCTGGACCTCGACACGCTGCGCCTGATCCTGCCCACCGCCCTCAGCGTCGCCTTCGTGGGACTGATGGAGACGCTGCTGACCGCCAAGCTCGTGGACGACATCACCGACACCCGCTCGCACAAGAGCCGTGAATCCTGGGCGCTCGGCGTCGCGAACATCCTCGCTGGCTGCTGGGGAGGCATCGCCGGCTGCGCCATGATCGGGCAGACCGTGGTCAACGTGAAGCTCGGCCGGGCCCGCACGAGGCTGTCCACCTTCTTCGCCGGAGCGATGCTGCTGATCCTGGTCACCGTGCTCTCGGACCTCATGGAGGCGATCCCGATGGCCGCGCTCGCCGCGGTGATGATGGTCGTCGCCGTCTCCACCGTGAACTTCCACAGCGTGCGACCCGCGACCCTGAAGCGGATGCCGTGG
This sequence comes from Brachybacterium sp. AOP42-C2-15, assembly GCF_052377065.1. NCBI lineage: Bacteria > Bacillati > Actinomycetota > Actinomycetes > Micrococcales > Dermabacteraceae > Brachybacterium > Brachybacterium sp. AOP42-C2-15. The sequence continues at coordinate 9,869 of NZ_JBQSWK010000031.1, read as the reverse complement.
TCGGAGACCCTGGTGATGGTCACGACGGTCGTGGTCGTGGTCGCCACCAACAACCTCGCGATCGGCGTTGCGGCCGGGGCGCTGCTGGCGATGGGGCTGTTCGCCCGCCGTATCGCGCACGTGACGAGCGTTCGCCGTCTGGTCACCGACGGGGCGGCGACCTACACGGTGCGCGGCCCGCTCTTCTTCGGCAGCAGCAACGACCTCGTCGAGCAGTTCACCTACGCCGAGGACCCGCCGCAGGTCACCATCGACTTCTCCGCCGCCCAGATCTGGGATGCCTCGACCGTTGCCGTCCTCGATTCGGTGCAGACCAAGTACTCCGACCACGGCATCGAAGTGCGTTTCACCGGGCTGGACGAGCACTCCACCCAGTTCCACGGCCGGCTCACCGGCACGCTGAACTGACCCTGCCCAGCAGCAGCAGCTGTCAGCTCCGCACTCACCAGGGCAGGACCTCTGGGATCGGCTCGGCGCCGAGGACGTGCTGGTCGCAGAAGGCGAGCACGGCCTGGTTCCAAGCGAGCGCATTGGATGGGGTGAGCACCCAGTGGTTCTCGCTGGTCAGCTGCAGGAAGCGGTGCGGCATGCCCTGCGGCTCGCCGTCCCAGGTGGAGACCAGGTCCCACCACAGCCGCAGCGCCTCGCTGATCGGCACCCGGTAGTCGCGGTTGCCGTGGGTGATCAGCATCGGGGTGGTGATCGCGTCGACCTCGTGATGCGGGGAGAACGCCCGATACCAGTCCGGATCCTCATCCTCATGACGGTGCACGCGCATCTTGGAGGCCGCGGCGTCGGTGGTGCGGTGCTGCTGATCCAGCGCCCACAGCCCCGCATGGGTGACGATCGCGTCGAAGCGAGTGGTGTGCCCGGCGATCCAGTTCGCCATGAAGCCGCCGAACGACGCCCCGAGCATCGCGGTGCGGGAACCGTCGAGGTCCGCCCGCTCGAGCACCGCATCGAAGAGGGTCTCGCACTCGTGGAAGACCACGTCCGGACGGCGCGGCCAGCCGCGGTTCAGCCCCGCATCCCCGTAGCCGGTGGACATCGCCGGATCCGGCATCAGCACCGCATAGCCGCGCTGCACCGCGAGCCACGGGCACCAGCGCCAGCTCCAGGCGTTGTAGGAGCCGTGCGGCCCGCCGTGGATCCACAGCATGACGGGCGCCGGGGCCTCGGCCGACGCCCCCGCGGGGACGCACAGCCAGCCGCCCACGGTGAGCCCGTCGACGTCGGTCTCCACCCATTCCAGCGTACCGGGCAGTGCGCTGACCGCACCCGGTGCAGGCAGCTCGGTGACGGCACCGGCGCCAGCGTGGGAACCGGCGTCGATCCGGACCGGCCGGGACGGGGTCGTCACGTCATTGCGGAGTGCGAACAGGGTGCCGTCGGCCGTCGCGGCGAGTGACGAGAAGACGCCGTCGCCTGCCACCGTGCGGGCCTCGCCGGTGGCCGCGTCGATTCGCAGCACCGCGCCGGAGGAGTGCAGGTCTCCGGCCACCAGCAGGCTGCCGTCAGCGGCCCATTCGAGGTCGGTGATGCTCAGATCGCCGAGCAGCGCGGTGACCGGCTCGCCGCCGCTGATCTCGCCGCCGCCGAGGGGGTGGATCTCCAGGCGGCTGTAGCTGGTGTCGGTGGGCGAGGAGGCGGTCGAGCGGATCACGGCGAGCTTCTGGCCGTCGCGGGAGAACAGCGGGGAGCCGTACTGGGCAGACTCGTCGGCCTCCAGCAGCACGCTGCGGCGCAGGGTTGCGGTGTCGATCAGCACCAGCGAGCTGCGGGTCTCGCCGCTGCGCACCCGCTGGGTCCAGGAGGTCGCGACGGTGGAGCCGTCGGGGGAGAGGTCCGCGGAGGCGGCGTAGAGGGTCACGGTGCCGACGTCCGGGGTGAGATCGGTGAGGTCACCCTCCGGGGACACCCGCACCAGGCGGCGGCTCTGGTCGCCGATCTCGTGGTCCCACAGCCGGATCGGCATCCCGGTGTGCCAGATGGTGGTCTGCTTCGCGTCCTTGCGGGCCTTGCGGCGCTCGGCATCCTCCTCGAGGTTGCTGCCCGGCAGCACGCTGGTGGCGGCGAGCATGGTCCCGTCCGCGGCGACCGAGAGCAGGGACAGGCCTGCGGCGGCGGAGGCCACCACCTGTGCTTCGCCGGTGCGCGGCAGGCGCCAGATCGCGGTGACCTCCTCCTCGGCACCGCCTTCAGGATCCGGCCGGGAGGAGCTGAACAGCAGCGACCCGTCGGGGGCGAACCGGGGCGAGCTCTCGCCCTTGGCGGAGAAGGTCAGCCGACGGGCGGGCTGCTCCCCGGCCGGGTCGAGCTCCCAGAGCGAGGAGACGAGCTTCGCGCCGGGCTCGTCGGCCTCCTGGATCGCCGTGACAACGCGCCCGTCGTCGCTCGCGACCACGGAGGCCACGCGCGGGATCCTCAGAAAGCCGTCGATGTCAGCGAAACCAGCGAAACCAGCGGGGTCAGTGAAACCGACGGGATCAGCGGGATCAGCCGACGAGGTCGAGGGAGCGGCAGGGTCAGCGGTGTGGGAGGTCATCTGCGTCACGTTACCGGAGGCGCGTGCGTCACCGAGGGCAGGTCAGGGGATGATCACGATCTTCCCGCGGGAGTGCCCGGCCTCCACGGCAGCGAGTGCTTCGGCAGCCTGGCTGAGCGGGAACGTCTCCACCACGTGCGGGCTCACCAGGCCGTACCGGACCACGTCGGTGATCTTGCCCAGCACTCCCTCGGACCGCTCCCGGCCGGCCCCGCCGAGCTCGACGGCGGTGGCGCCGTCGGCCGCGGAGACGATCCCTGAGGGGAGCTTGACCAGCGGGGCCAGCTCTCGCAGGGCGTCCCCGCCCACGAGATCGGCCAGCACGTCTACGCCGTCCGGGGCGAGTGCCCGCACGCGCGCGGCGACCCCCTCTCCGGAGGGGACGAAGGTCGCGCCGGTGGCTTCGATCAGCTCCCGCTTGGACTCCGAGGCGACACCGATGGCCTTCAGCTCGTGGACCTTCGCGATCTGCAGGGCCATGCGGCCTACGCCGCCTCCCGCGCCGAGGACCAGCAGCGTCTGCCCGGCCTCGATCTCGACCTGGTGGGTGAGGTCGTAGGCGGCGGTGCCGGCGATCGGGATCCCCGCGGCATCGGTGAAGGAGATCTCCTCGGGCTTGGCGACCGTCGCCGAGGCGTCCAGGACAGTGTGCTCGGCGAAGGCGCCGAGCCCGCGGGCCGGGGCGCCGAGCACCTCGTCCCCGATGGCGAAGTTCTCGACTCCCTCCCCGACGGCGGTGACGACGCCAGCGGCCTCGAGGCCCATCGCCACCGGCAGATGGCCGCGGGTGCCGAAGGCGCCTTCGCGACGCTTCCAGTCCGCGGGGTTCACCCCGGCGGCACGCACCTCGATGGCGATCTCCCCGGCCCTGGGGGCCGGGGCCCCACGCTCGGTGAGCTGCTGACCCTCCGGGCCGCCGTAGGTGGTGAAGACGAAAACCTTGGACATCTGCGTTCTCCTGTGTCGTTGCTGCTGTGCGGGGAGCGGCCGCTCCGGGCGTGTGCCCGTGGGGCCGCCATCAGGGGTGCTGCGGGGGATCAGGCCTGGGGAGACTGGTCCTCGCCTGCGGCCTCGGCGGCGTCCGCCTCCTCCTTGGTGGCGAAGGAGCCGTCCACCGCATGCTCGGGCGGGCTGTAGATCGTGTACAGCACGAGGGGCTCCTCCCCGGTGTTGCGGACGTTGTGCTGGGCGCCGGCGGGCACCGCGCACAGATCACCGGCGTGGACTGCGTGGGTGTGGCCGTTGAGGTCGGCTTCACCGGTCCCGGAGACCAAGGTCAGGATCTGGTCCGTGGTCTCGTGGACCTCGTCCCCGATCTCTCCGCCCACCGGCACGGTCACGAGGACGATCTGGGAGTGCTTCCCCGTCCACAGAACCTTGCGGAAGTCCGGATTCGCTGTCGCGATGTCCGCGATGGTGAAGTGCTCGACGTCGCCTTCGAGGGCGAAATGCTGTTCAGACATGATGCGCTTCCTCTCGAGTGGACATGGTTGTGTTCGGGGTCAGATGCTCTGGCTCGCCCCGACGCTCTGCGGAATGCGGGTCTCGGACGGGGAGCCCGGGCGGGCGCCGTGCTGATCCTTGCGGCGGCGCAGCAGCCGCATCGCGTTGACGATCACCAGCAGCACCGAACCTTCGTGGACCAGCATGCCGATCGCCATCGTGACCCCACCGGCGAACACGCCCACCAGGAGCGCGATCACCGTGATCAGCGCGATCGCGATGTTCTGTCGCATCACGGAGACCGTGCTGCGGGCCAGACCGATCGCCTGCGGGAGCCTCAGCAGATCGTCCTTCATCAGGGCGATGTCAGCAGTCTCGATGGCGACCCCGGTGCCGGCCGCACCCATCGCCACACCGATATCGGCAGTGGCCAGGGCCGGGGCGTCGTTGACGCCATCGCCGACCATCGCCACGGTGCAGCCCTCGCTCTGCAGCTGCTGGACGACGGTGAGCTTGTCCTCGGGCAGCAGCTGAGCGCGCACCTCGTCGACCCCGACCTCGGCGGCGACCGCCTCGGCGACCCGCCGGTTGTCACCGGTGAGCATGATGACCTTCTTGACCCCGGTCGCGTGGAGCCGGGCGATCATCTCCCTCGCGTCGGTGCGGATCCGATCGGCCACCGCGACCACGCCGATCACGCGGCCGTCGAGGGTGACGACCATCGGGGTGCGGCCGAGTCCGGCGAGCCGGTCGACCTCCGCGGCCGCGCCGCGATCCTCGGAGATGTCCTCGGCCGCCAGCAGCGGCAGGTTGCCGACGGCGACGCGTCGACCCTCGAGGGTGGCGACGATGCCCTTGCCAGCAACCGGCTCGGTGTGCTCGGGCAGGCCATGGGTGGGCAGGCCCTCGGCCGCCGCGGCGTCGATCAGGGGACGTGCCAGCGGATGCTCGGAACCGGCCTCGGCGCGTGCCGCCCAGCCGAGCACGTCGGCACGATCCAGCGCAGGGTCCAGGACGGTCACGTCGGTGAGGTAGGGCTTGCCCTCGGTGAGGGTGCCGGTCTTGTCCAGGGCGACGGCGGTGATCTTCGCGCTGGTCTCCAGGTACTCGCCACCCTTGATGAGGATGCCGTCCTTGGCACCGCGGCCGATGCCGGCCACGATCGAGACGGGGATGGAGATGACCAGCGCCCCGGGGCAGCCGATCACCAGCAGGGTCAGGGCGAGCACGACGTTCCCGGTGATGAGCCCCGTGATCAGGGCCAGCAGAATGATGCCGGGGGTGTACCAGGTGGAGAACCTCTCCATGAAGGTCTGGGTGCGGGCCTTGGCGTCCTGCGCTTCCTCGACGCGATGGATGATGCGGGCCAGGGTGGTGTCGGCCCCGATGCCGGTGGCGCGCACCTGCAGGAAGCCACCGCCGGAGATGGTGCCGGCGAACACCTGGTCGCCCTCGCCCTTCTCGACGGGGATGGACTCGCCGGTGATGGAGGCCTCATCCAGGGCGCCGGTGCCGCCGATGACGATGCCGTCGACGGGGACCTTGGCGCCGTTCTTGACCAGAACGGTCTCATCGGGCCGGACCTGGGCGGCGGAGATCTCCACCTGCTCGCCCTCCCGCATCACCACGGCGACATCAGGGGCGACGGCCACGAGCTCGGCGAGCGCGGAGCGGGTGCGGTTCATGGTGCCGGCCTCGAGGGCGTGGCCGATGGCGAACAGGAACGTGACTGCAGCCGCTTCCCAGTACTGGCCGATGATCAGCGCACCGACCGCGGCGATGGTGACCAGCAGATCGATGGCGATGACCTTGACCATCAGTGCGCGCAAGGCCTTGAGGATGATCGGGATGCCGGCGACCAGCGCCGCGGCGACCATGAAGAGATCGGAGGTGACCAGGGCGGTGGGCCCGTCCAGCTCGACGCCGAGGCCGTGCTGGTGGCCGGAGCCGAAGGGGTTCACCCCGATGGACAGGGAGAGGATCGCGGCGACGACGATGAGGAGACCCGAGATGATCGGGGTTCCCCAGGGACCGCGCAGCCAACGGGTCAGAGCAGACATGAGGTGGTGCCTTTCAAGTCAGGTGCGGCGCAGGACGCGGAGCAGGATCTGGGCAGGACGGCCGGGCCATGGGGCCCGGCCGCCAGGGGTCAGAAGGCCGAGAGGACGGACTTGTAGCCGGCCTTGTCGATCGCGGCGACGATCTCATCGGTGGTGGTCACGGAGGCGTCGTGGTCGACTTCGACGCGGCCGGAGGCGAACTTCACGCTGACGTTCTGCACGCCCTTGAGGCGGCCCACCTGTTTCTCGATCTTGGCGACGCAGGAAGGGCAGCTGAAGCCCTCGGCGCGGAAGATGGAGTGGGTGCTGGTGGCGGGGGTGGCAGTCATGGTGAGCCTTCCTTCTGGAGCGTGGTCCTCGAGGGGCTTTCCCTCGATGTGCTCTCAACCTAGAAGGGTTCTTGTGGAAGCGACATGACAGGGATCAATCAACTGCACTCCACTTCTGACCAGGCCGGATGGGAGAGGGTTAGAGTCGAGCCATGACCATCCAGGAGCCACCCGCCGGGCCCGCCGCGCAGGGCCGACGCACGATCCCGCTCACGGAGATCACCCTGCCCCACCAGTGCCCACGGCCCGTGCGGCTGTACGTGCTGGCCCGCGCGCCCTACTTCCTCGGACTGGGCGAGTCGGAGCTGGATCGCATCGATGCCCGGATGCGCACCCTGACCTTCGCCCCGGACGCCCCGATCTACCGCGCCGGCGAACCGGCGGAAACCCTCTACGTGGTCGCCGAGGGGCGGGTGAAGCTGTCCCAGGTCACCGCAGGCGGGACCGAGACAGTCACCGATCTGCTGGTCCCCGGGGAGCTGTTCGGGACCATGAGCACTCTCGGCGAGCCGATCCACCACCAGACCGCCTCGGCGCTGGTGGGCACCTGCGTGCTGCGCATCGACCAGGACGACTTCCGCTCTGTCCTCGCTGAGCAGCCGCGCATCGCGCTGCGGGTCCTCGACGACGTCGCCGCCCGCCTCTCCCGCGCCGAGACCGACATCGGCTCGCAAGGCTCCGCGACCGTCGAGCAGCGGGTCGCGAGCACCCTGCTCCGCCTGGCGGACAAGCTCGGTGAGGACCGTGGGAGCGAGGGGATCATGCTCGAGGTGCCGCTGTCCCGCGCGGATCTCGCGGGCCTGGCCCGCTCCACCCCGGAATCCGTCTCCCGCGTGATGAGCCGGTGGAAGAGGGAGGGCCTGATCGACTCCGGGCGGCGCTGGACCGCGGTGAAGGATCGCGGACGGCTCGAGATGCTGCGGGATGCGCAGGAGTGAGAAGGGCTGAGCTGGCGGCGTTGCGCAGCGCGACTCATTGCTTCACGTCGGCCTCATCCAACCCGGCCCACTGGTTCAACCAGCCCCATGGTTCGTGCCCCCGGCGCGATTCGAACGCGCGACACCCGCTTTAGGAGAGCGGTGCTCTATCCCCTGAGCTACGGGGGCGATCCGGCCCGTCCCCGGAACGAACCGGGACCTGAGCCTCGAACATGGTAGCGCTCCATGGCAGGATCTGAGCATGTCCAGCGAGCTGCCCGAGACCTCCGCCACCGTCGCCGCCGTGATCCTGGCCGGTGGTGCGTCCTCGCGCCTGGGTGGCGCGGACAAGACCCGTCTGCCGATCGCCGGCGCGACCGCCCTGGAGCGGGTGCTGCGCGCCGCCCCCCACGGACGGCGCATCGTCGTCGGTCCCAGCGGCGAGGACGGCAGTGACCTCGCCACCCGCCATGGCGCTCGCTTCGTGCTCGAGGATCCGCCGCGCTCCGGGCCGCTGGCCGCTCTCGCCCGTGGCGTCACCGAGTTCTCCGAAGGCCCGGACAGCGCCACCGTGCTGGTGCTCGGCGGAGACATGCCGATGCTTCGTCCCGAGACACTGCGCAGCCTCGCCACCCGCAGCGCTGAGACCGGGCAGGTGGTGGCCCTCGAGGCCGACGACGGCCACCTCCAGTTCCTCGGCGCGGCCTGGCCGCTGGGCCGGCTGCGAGCAGCACTGGGTGCGGTCGAGCATGAAGACGGTGGCTGGGCCGATCTCAGCCTGCGCCGGCTCTACGCGCAGCTCGGTCCGGAGGAGCTGGGAACGCTGCGTGCGCTCGGCGCTGAAGGCGCGGACATCGACACCCCGGATGCCCTGGCCCAGGTGCGCCGCGCGGCCGGTCCCCGCATCGCCCTGGCCCAGATCGAGATCTCCGAAGACCTCGAGGCCACCTTCGAGACCGTGCGTGGCGCGGTCATCGAGGCCGCCGAACAGGGGGCGCACCTGGTGCTGCTGCCCGAGGCGACGCTCACCCCCTTCGGCACCGATCTGCGAGCGGCCGCTCTCGCGCACCATGACTCCTTCGCCCAGCTGGTCCAGGAGCTCGCCGAAGCGCATTCGCTCGTGGTCGTCGCCGGCTCCTTCACCCCCACCGAGGACGGCCGCGTCCACAACACCGTGATCGTGCGTGGCCCGAACTGGGATCCCCACCTCGAGTACCGCAAGATCCACCTCTTTGATGCCTTCGGCGCCGACGAGTCCCGGACCGTCGCCCCGGGCAGCGAGCTGGTCACCTTCGATCTGCACGGCACCCGCTTCGGGATCGCCACCTGCTATGACGTGCGCTTCCCGGAGCAGTTCACGGCGCTGGCCCGCCGGGGTGCGCAGGCGATCCTGCTGCCGCTGGCCTGGGCCGAGGGGCCGGGCAAGCGGGAGCAGCTGCAGCTGCTGCTGCGGGCCCGCGCTCTGGACTCCACCACCGTGGTGCTCGCCGCGGACCAGGCCCCTCCCGCGGAGTACACCGGGAAGGCGGCTCGCGGCATCGGCCGCAGCGCCGCCGTCGGCCCGCTGGGCGCCATCCGCCAGGAGCTCGGCCGCGAGCCGGGGCTGCTGCTGGTGGATCTCGATCTCGAGGAGATCGATGCTGCCCGGGCCGCGCTTCCGGTGCTCGAGCATCACGTGGACCTTCCTCGCGACTGACCCTGCGGCTGGCGTGACCCGAGGTGACCGGCGCCACGGCGGCACCGTGCCCTGCTGGCGTAGCCTGCAGGAATGATGTCTTCGATCGACAGCTTCGGCTCTGTTCGCCCCGCTCCTGCCCGTCGTGCCCCTGCCCGTCTGGTCACGCTGCTCGCGCTCTGCAGCGCGATGCTGTTCGCCGTGCTGCTGGCGATGCCCGCCCCGGCGCAGGCGCATGACACCCTACTCAGCTCGGATCCGGAGGACGGCGCGACTCTGGAGGCCTCGCCCGAGGCGCTCACCTTCACGTTCTCCGCAGATGTCCTCGAGGTGAGCCCGCTGGTACGGATCTCCGACGAGTCCGGCACCGAGCTCGCCGAGATCGTCCCGACCGTCGACGGTCCGATCGCCACCGCGACGCTCGAGGAGCCGCTGCCCGCAGGCACCCACACCATCCAGTGGCGCGTGGTCTCCAGCGACGGCCACCCCATCGAGGGCACCCAGACCCTCACGATCGAGCAGGGACCGGCCGCGTCCGCAGCCCCGAGCGACGGCGGCGGTGCTGCGGAGGAGCCCGGCGCCGCGGCGAGCGATGCCGGGGGAGCGGAGAGCTCGGACGCTCCGGTCACGGACGACGCCCCGCAGGAGCAGGGCGCCTCGGCGCAGTCCTCGGACGACGAGGGTGGCCTCCCCATGGGAGCCCTGATCGGGATACTCGCGGTGATCGCCGTGGGTGCTTCCGTCGCCGTCTACTTCATCGTGCGCCGCCGGGACTGACCGCTGCGACTGGCTGCCGCGACGTACTGCTGCGACTGAACACCGCGACGACCCCCACAGCGCGCAGACTCGCGACGTAGAGGGGCGCCCCCCCCCCGGGCGGGGGGGGGGGGGGTGGGCCCC
>NZ_JBQSWK010000030.1:0-48657 GCF_052377065.1 Brachybacterium sp. AOP42-C2-15 | reverse complement strand
CGCCAACGCCGGTCCTTGATCAGAGAGTTCGTTCCTTGCGGATCATCCTCGGGAAGGTGCGCCCCTTGCACGCCCCCTCGCCGGGAGTCATCCACAGGTTCTGATCATTCCTCGGCAGGCGGCGCCGGACGGCGCAGCACCCGAGGGACAACGCCCGCGGCGCCGTTTCTCTTCCCGGAGCCTTCGCCGCTCGGAGTAAGGCGACTTTTCGGACCAGCCGAGCTCTCTCTCTGGAGAGCGACGCTGCTCTCCGTCGGCCGGGCCGCGCTCCGTCTCGCCCTTCGGCCGGCACACACCTTCTCCCGCCGCAGTGCCGCCACCGACCGCTGCAGCAGCGCGAAGATCAGCAGGATCCCGCCGTGGTCAGTCTCGACGCCTGGCGTACGCAGGAGGTCAGTGGTGCTCAGTCCTCATCGGCAGCTGGACGGAAGGGTCGCTCGTCGCGAGACAGGTAATCGAGGGTGAGTGGGGGCAGCCCCATGCGCGAGGTGAGGGATGTCAACGTCTCTCGCACGTAGGGATATGCAAGGAAGTAGACGTTCGACTCGACCCACGCCGCGAGCGCGGCAGGGCGTGCCTCGAGATCGTCTGCAAGGTCGAAGGAGATGACATGCGCGACGGTGATCTCGGTGGTCCGCTCGGAGGATTCTTCTGCCGAGACCCGTACGCCGTGCTCGATCCGCACGAGAATCTGCCGGGCCTCCTCGACGTACGCGAATTTCGGGTGCTCTGCCTGCACGTCGTAAACGAGATCTCCACCGTCGACGGCGAGAGGACCCGCGTGGACTTCATCGAGCCGCACATTCGCGACTCGCGTCGCGCGAATGACGGCGGCAACCTCGTCGGCCGTCACCGTCGGCTCAATGTCCTTGTCAACGATCGTCAGCGTCCCCATGCGGTGACCTCGGCTGTCGAAACTGTGTGGCTGGAAAGGCTCCACGAGGAACGATCCTGCGAGATCTGAGTCCAATTCTCGACACGGACCGTACTGGTGCGGCGGGAGCTCAACCGTTGCTGCGGGCGCCCACCTTCGATGTTCGTGGACAGCTCGTGCCACTGCACCGTGGTGGCATCCGGGTTGCGGAAGAGGTAGTTGTCGATCTGGGTGAGCAGCGACTCGGAGGGGAGAGTCTCGTCCATATCGATGCCGCGGGATTCGAGCAGCCATGCGGTGACAGTCGCCCAGGGCCACGTGCTCGTGCGGCTGCCGATGATCGCGAAGGGGGCCGGGAAGTCGGCTTCCTTGGTCCACTTCCGTGCGCCTTCTCGTGACACCCCGACGCGAGAGGCGATCTCCGTGGTGGAGACGAGGTCGCGGTCGGTGCCCTGCACCTTCGCGCCCGGTGCTATCGCTTCGATCGTGCGCGCGACATCGACCGTCCGAGCGACAGCATCGTGCTCGTCGACGTCGAACGTTGCGGTTGCGTAGCGGTCGTCGCCCTGCCAGAGCAGAAGGGGAAGATCGCTGGCGAGTGCGGAACCGACGGTCGCGTCATCCAAATCGATCCCTGCGACGCGAAGAGTCATGCTGAGTGCCATGGTTCTAACGGGCCTTTCTCTCGGATGGTCACTATAGGCCCCTCAGTTGGCACTTGCCAACCGGGAGGGGGCTTAGTCGTGCAGAGCGTCACCCACAGTGTTCCGTCGCTGCGTGAGCTGCTCGAGTCGATCTCGCCGCTCTTGGACCTCATCGCTACGTCCAGGGAGGTCACGTAGTGACAGGCGAGCTTTGCGAAGCGGTGTGTCGGCTGAATCGAGGAGATCCTCCGCTGACCCGGACGTTGGCGAATCCATGGAGCCGAGCTCGTCCGAGAGATCGTCGAACTCCTGCTCGAGCAACGCCGCCTCGGCACGCTCGATCGAGGCGGACGCAAACTCCAGCAGCTCCTCGAGGCGAGAGTCGATGACGCCTCGCCGGAGGAGCTTCGCAGCGCTCTCAATGAACCGGCTGGCCGCATCGAGGAGCTCATCGACGTGCGTGAGCTCGTCGGTGATCTGTCTATGAGGGCACCTCTCCGCACGTTTCAGCGCTTGTTTCGCGGCGCTCTCGGTGCCATTCCCCGTCGAAAACGCGACGATCCGGCAGCGGCGGTCGGAGTCGGGACAGTCCATGACGATCTTTGGGTGGCTGGAGGTCCATGACGGGCAGGGCCAGCCGAGCTTCCGAATGCGATCCAGTACCTCTTGCCACGACTTGTTGTCGTGGCGGGGCCATTCGTCCGCTCCCATCCAGCAATCCCATCTTCAGAATTCCTCACGCTTCACGACAGGTTACCGGTGTGCGCCGACAAGCTCCGGTTTCAGGGCACGGCTCCTGTTCTTGGGCGTCGCACGGCCCGTCCACCCCTGAGACGTCACATCACGAGAAGGTCACGGCGCCCTCTCGCCCTTCGTCTCAGCTCCACAAGAGCCCAGGATGGCCGCACCCCGCTGCAGGCGCACGGGACATGCCCATCCTTCCCTCGTGTCAGGAGCTGCCATGTCCTACGTCCAGCCCACCGATCTGGTGGACCGGCTCACCGCCGCCGGCGCCTCGAAGGTCACCTACTCCGCCGGAGTCACGGTGCTGCGTGCCTTCATGGCCGGGGCGATCCTCACCCTCGGCGCCGCCTTCGCCGTCACCGTCTCCACCCAGACCGGGGAGCCGCTGCTGGGAGCGCTGCTGTTCCCCGTCGGCTTCATCCTGCTGTACCTGATGGGCTACGACCTGCTCACCGGGGTGTTCACACTGATGCCGATCGCACTGATCGCGCGGAAGCCCGGAGTGACGGTGCGCTCGATGCTTCGCGTCTGGGGCCTGGTGTTCCTGGGCAACTTCCTCGGCGCATTCATGGTCGCGGTGCTGATGGCCATCTACTTCACCTACGGCTTCTCCACCGAGCCCAGCCCCGTGGGCCTGGCGATCTCCGAGATCGGCCATGGCCGCACCGTCGGCTACGCCGATCACGGCGCCGCCGGAATGCTCACCCTGTTCATCCGCGCCGTGCTGTGCAACTGGATGGTCTCCACCGGCGTGGTCGGCGCGTTCATGACCGACAACATCCTGGGGAAGATCGCCTGCATGTGGATGCCCGTGATGCTGTTCTTCTACATGGGCTTCGAGCACTCCATCGTGAACATGTTCCTGTTCCCCTCCGGCCTGCTGCTCGGCGCGGAGTTCACGATCATGGACTACCTGATCTGGAACGAGATCCCCACCGTGATCGGCAACCTCGTCGGCGGCCTGGTGTTCGTGGGCCTCCCGCTCTACTACGCCCACCGCCGCAAGAACCCCGCCGCTGCTGCCGGTACCCCCACCACCGCGACCGGCACCGCTGCGGAGGCCACCCCCGCCCCTGCCCTCGACCCCACCGGCGCCCCGGCCGCCCCGCCGGCCGACGGACCCACGGAGGCCCCCGAACTGGTGGGGGCGCCCCGATGAGCCCCCGCATCGTCGTGATCGGCGCCGGGATGGCGGCGCACCGCCTGGTCGACTCGCTCGTCACCCGCGCCGAGGAGCGGATCACCGTGACCGTGCTCGGGGACGAGGCCCGCCGCCCCTACGACCGGGTGGGCCTGACCCGCTTCTTCGACGGGGAGAGTCCCGAGGAGCTCACCCTCGCGCACACGATCTTCGAGGATCCCCGCGTCACCCTCCACGAGGGGGACCCCGTTCAGGCGATCGACCGCGAGAACCGCACCGTCACCACCGTCTCCGGCACCGTCCACCCCTACGACCACCTGGTCCTCGCCACCGGCTCCCACGCGGCGAGGCCCCCGATCCAGGGCGCCGAGCTGCCCGGCTGCTTCGTCTACCGCACCCTGGACGACGTCGAGGCGCTGCGCCGCCACGTCGAAGCACGCGCCGCACAGTCCGACGCCGCACAGGGCGATCGGCCCGTGCGCGGGATCGTCGTCGGCGGCGGGCTGCTGGGCCTCGAGGCCGCCGGCGCCCTGCAGGGCATGGGCGCCGAGGCGACGGTCCTGCAGTCCGGCGACCGACTGATGTCCGCCCAGCTCGACCTGCCCGCCGGAGCCACCCTGCGCCGCCTCATCGAGGCCCGCGGGATCACCGTGCGCACCGAGGCCCGCTCCGCCGCCGTGCTCCCGGGCGCCGACGGCAGCGCCCGCGCCGTCGTCCTCCCGGACGGCTCCGAGCTCCCGGCGGACCTCGTGATCTTCACCGTCGGCGTCCGCCCCCGCGACGAGCTCGCCCGCGCCGCGGGCCTGACGTGCGACGAGCGCGGCGGGGTGCGGATCGACGAGGCCTGCGCGACTTCCGACCCGGCCGTGCACGCGATCGGCGAGGTCGCCTCCTTCGAGGGGCAGTGCGTGGGCCTGGTCGCCCCCGGCTACGCCATGGCCGAGGTGGTCAGCGACCGGATCCTCGGCGGGCAGGCGACGTTCGCCGGCTACGACCTCTCCACCAAGCTCAAGCTCTCCGGCGTGGACGTCGCCAGCTTCGGCGACGCCTTCGCCACCACCCCCGGCGCCCTGGACGTGGTCTACACCGACCCCGTGAACGGCGTCCACAAGAAGCTCGTCCTCTCCGACGACGCGAAGACCCTGCTCGGCGGAATGCTGGTGGGGGACGCCTCCGCCTACGGCTCCCTGCGCCCGCTGGTCGGCGGGCCGCTCGGCGGGGACCCCGCCGCCTACCTGCTCCCCGCCGGGGCGTCGGCCGCCCCGACCGCCGAACTGCCCGACGAGGCGGTGGTCTGCTCCTGCTCCTCGGTGAGCGCCGGCGCCATCCGCCACGCCGTGCGAGAGCAGGGCTGCGCCGACGCCGCGGCCGTCACCGCCTGCACCAAGGCGGGCGCCACCTGCGGCTCCTGCACCGTCATGGTCACCTCGCTCGTGGGCAGCGAGCTCGCGAAGCTCGGCCGGGCCGTCTCCGCCGGGCTGTGCGAGCACTTCGACCTCTCCCGCCGCCAGCTGTTCGACGCCGTGCACGTCTCGGGCCTGACCACCTTCAGCGCCGTCATCGCCCGGTTCGGCCGCGGGCGCGGCTGCGACACCTGCAAGCCCGTGCTCGCCGGCATCCTCGCCCTGCTCGGCGGGGAGCATGTGCTGGACAACGAGAACGCCACCCTGCAGGACACCAACGACCACGTGATGGCCAACATGCAGAAGGACGGCACCTACTCCGTGGTCCCGCGCATGCCCGGCGGGGAGGTCACCCCCGAGGGCCTGATCACGGTGGGGGAGGTGGCCCGCGACTTCGGGCTCTACACCAAGATCACCGGCGGCCAGCGGGTGGACATGTTCGGCGCCCGCCTCGAGGAGCTGCCGCTGATCTGGCGGCGCCTGACCGAGGCCGGCTTCGAATCCGGCCACGCCTACGGCAAGTCGCTGCGCACCGTGAAATCCTGCGTGGGCTCCACCTGGTGCCGCTACGGCGTGCTGGACTCCACCTCCATGGCCATCCAGCTCGAGCTGCGCTACCGCGGGCTGCGCACCCCGCACAAGTTCAAGCTCGGCGTCTCCGGCTGCGCCCGCGAATGCGCCGAGGCCCGCGCCAAGGACGCCGGCATCATCGCCACCGCCCAGGGCTGGAACCTGTACGTGGGCGGGAACGGCGGCGCCACCCCGCGCCACGCCCAGCTGCTGGTCGAGGGCCTGGACGACGACACCCTGATCCGCACCCTGGACCGATACTTCATGTACTACGCCCGCACCGCCGACAAGCTCCAGCGCACCGCCCCCTGGCTCGAAGCGCTCGACGGCGGGATCGACGGGTTGCGCGCCGTGATCATGGACGACTCCCTGGGGCTCGCCGCAGATCTGGACGCGGCCATGGAACGCCACGTCGAGGGTTACCGTGATGAGTGGGCTGAGACTCTCGCCGACCCCGCCAAGCTCGCCCGCTTCCGCTCCTTCGTGAACGCCCCCACCACCCCCGACCCCGGCCTCGCCTTCGTCCCCGAGCGGGGGCAGGTGCGCCCCGCCCGGCCTGAGGAGCGCACGGGTGGGATCCTGATCGCCGGCACGACCCTGGAGGTACGACGATGACCCCGACCCTCACCACCCCGAGCACCGCCAGCCCGACTCTCGCCAGCCCGAGCCTCAGCAGCCCGGCCCTCGCCCCGCAGCTCGCGGCGAACTGGCTCCGGCTGTGCACCCTCGCGGATCTCGAGGTCGAACGGGGCTGCGCGGCCCTCGTGGGCCAGGAGCAGGTCGCTCTTTTCCTGCTGGCCGACGGCGACCTCCGCGCGGTCGACAACCACGACCCCTACTCGGGGGCGAACGTCATCTCCCGCGGCATCGTCGGCTCCCGCGGCGGCCGTCCCACCATCGCCTCCCCGATGTACAAGCAGGTCTTCGACCTACGCTCGGGCACCTGCGTGAACACCCGCGGCAAGCAGGTGCGACGCCTCCGGGTCTGGCCCGTGCGCACCCTCGACGGGGACGTCTACCTGCTGCGCGGCGGCGCACGATGACCGTCGAGTCCGGAGCACGGACTCCGGCGCCGGCCCCGGCGTTCGGGAGGCCGACCCGCACGCTCAAGGCACCGGCACCGGCACCGGCACCGGCACCCGCACTGACTCCCGCCGCGGCACCGGCACCGGCAACCGACCCGTTGGCCGCCCGCGGCCACGTGGCGCTGGTGGGCGGCGGGCCGGGCCCGCTGGACCTGCTGACCGTGCGGGCCCTGCGGTTGCTGCGCGCGGCCGACGTCGTGATCGTCGACCGGCTCGGCCCCGCCGCAGAGGTCCGCGCGGAGCTGCGTCCCAGCGCGCTCGTGATCGACGTCGGCAAGCGCCCCGGCCACCATCCCGTCCCGCAGGAACAGATCAACGCCCTGCTCATCGCGCACGCCCGCGCCGGGAAGGCGGTCGTGCGGCTGAAGGGCGGGGATCCGTTCGTGCTGGGCCGCGGCGGCGAGGAGGTGCTCGCCTGCCGCGCTGCCGGGATCGAGGTCGAGGTGGTCCCCGGGATCAGCAGCGCCTTCGCCGTGCCCCAGGCCGCCGGGGTGCCGGTCACCCATCGCGGACTCTCCTCCACCGTGCACGTGGTCAGCGGGCACGACCTGAGCGGGCCGCACGGACCGTCGGCCGCGACCCTCGCCGCGCTCGCCGACGACGCGGTGACCACCGTGGTGCTGATGGGGGTCGCGGCGCTTCCCGCCCTGGTCGCCGCCGCCCTCGCCCATGGAGTGCCAGGGCAGCGGCCGATCGCGATCATCGAGAACGGCCACACCCCGCGACAGCGCACCACCCGCACCACCCTCGCCCGCGCCGTCCATACGGCCGGAGCCGTCGGCGTGCGCAGCCCCGCGGTGATCGTGATCGGCGAGGTGGCCCGGGCCGGACTGCTGCAGCCGGAAACGTCGGCAGCGCTCGCCCCCGCTGAGCTGAGCCCATCGGCCGCGCTCGCCCCCGCTGAGCCGAGCCCATCGGCCGCGCTCGCCCTCGCGGAGCCGAACCGGTCAGCGGCGCCGGACCTCGCCGAGATGGCCGCACTCGGCGGGCAGACGCCGGAGCACGCGGCGTGAGCACCCCGCCCCAGCTCTCCAGCGCGCTCGAGGGCAGGCGGCTCGTGCTCGCCCTGGACCGCCGGGCCGAGGAGCTCGCCGCCGCGCTGATCCGCCACGGCGCCGAGATCCAGCACGCCCCCGCGATGAGCATGATCCCGCACGTGGATGACCCGCAGCTGCTGGCCCGCACCGCCGAGCTCATCGCCCTCCCGCCGAACCTGCTGATCGCCACCACCGGCGTGGGCGTGCGCGGCTGGTTCGAGGCCGCCGACGCCGCCGGCCTCGCCCCCTCGCTGCGCGCCGCGCTCGCCGGCACCCGGGTCCTCGCGCGCGGCCCCAAGGCCCGCGGCGCCGCCCAGCAGGCGGGACTCACCGTGGACTGGGTCGCCCAGGAGGGCACCTCCGCCGAGGTGATCGCCCACCTCGCCGGCCAGGACCTCACCGGGACCCGCGCCGCCGTGCAGCACCACGGCTCCGGGGCCGACGGCCTCGACGAGGCGCTGCAGGGCGCCGGCGCCGAGGTGGTGGCCCTGACCGTCTACCGCTGGGGACCACCGCGCGACCCCGCCGCTGTGCACCGCTCCGTGTGTGATGCCGCCGCCGGAGCAGTGGACGCGGTCCTGTTCACCGCCGCACCCGGCACCGAGAACTGGCTGGTCGCCGCCGAACAGGCCGGCGCCCTGCCGGACATCGCCGCCCGCACCCGCGCCGGGGAGCTGGTCATGGCGGCCGTCGGCCCCCTCACCGCCGCACCCCTGGAAGCGCGCGGGATGTCCGCACTGCTGCCCGCCCGCAGCCGGATGGGCGCGCTGGCGCGCGCCGTCATCCAGCACTTCGACCCCACCGCCCCGACGGCGCAGGAGGACTCATGACCGCGCTGATCGCCTGCTCCCACGGCACCCGCTCCGCGGCGGGCCGCGCCGTGATCGCCCGGATCCGGGAGCAGCTCGCCCGCACCGTCCCGGACGCCGAGGTGCGCGAGGCCTACGTCGACGTGGAGCAGCCTGAGGTCGCGGGCGTCGTCACGCGCGCCGCCGCGGAGGGCCCCGTGGTGGTGGTGCCGCTGCTGCTCTCGACCGGTTTCCACACCTCCGTGGACATCGCCGCGGCCGTCGAGCCCCATCCCCGCGCCGTCGCCGCCCCCGCCCTCGGCCCGCACCCGGCTCTGGTGCGGGCACTGCGGGACCGACTCGCCGCCGTCAGCGAGGGAGATGCCGGGCATCGCCCCGGCGATCATGTGGTGCTCGCCGCAGCCGGCTCCTCCGAGATGGCCGCCGCCCGTGCCGTAGAGCACATGCGTGATCTGGTCGCCGCCCACCTGCCGTGCCCCGTGAGCATCGGATACGGGGCGGGCTGCGCGCCCTCCCTCCCGGAGGCCGTCGACGCGGCGCGTGCGGCCGGCGCCCGGAGGGTGATCGCGGCGAGCTATGTGCTGGCCCCGGGCCATTTCGCGAACCTCGTCGGCGGCGCCGGGGCCGACCTCGTCAGCGCCCCGCTGGGGGCGCATCCGGAGGTGATCGGCGTGGCCGCCGCGCGGTTCCGGGAGGCGCTGGCCGTCCTCGCTCAGCCCGTGAGCTGATCCAGGGAACTCCCCACCGAACCCCAAAAAGGTCACGGAAAGGTCACAGCACGCCCACAGCCAGCGGTTCTACGTTTCTCGCTCCAGCACAGGACACCGAGAGGACCGCCATGGACAATGTCCCGCACCGCCCCGTCGGCCGCGCTTATCCCGAGGCCCGCGAGCACGACCCTGCCGCGCCGGCGACGGACCCTCCGACCCGCTTCGAGGGCCGCCCCCTGCACCACCCCGAGGAGGACGTCGAGGACCAGGGCCTCGCCTTCGACGTCGGTACGCTCGTCTCCCGCCGCGGAGTGCTCGGAGTGCTCGGCGCCGGCAGCGTCGCCGCGGTCCTCGCCGCCTGCACCGGCGGAAGCGCCGAGACGTCCGACGGCGCCGGCAACGGGGGAGGGGTGAGCGGCGGTGGGGCGAGTGACGGCGGCGGCACCTCCGCCTCAGCCCTCGAGGAGATGCCCGGCGAGACCGCCGGCCCCTACCCGGGGGACGGCTCCAACGGCGCGGACGTGCTCGAGACCAGTGGCGTCGAGCGCAGCGACCTCCGCTCCAGCATCGACTCCGACACCACCGCCGAGGGCGTGCCGCTCGAGCTCACCATGAACATCATCGACATGGCCAGCGGCGACGTGCCGATGGAGGGCGCGGCGGTGTACCTGTGGCACTGCGACGCCGAGGGCCGCTACTCGATGTACTCCCAGGGGCTGGAGAACGAGACCTACCTGCGCGGTGTGCAGATCACCGACTCCGCGGGCGCCGTCACCTTCACCAGCATTCTCCCCGGCTGCTACGCCGGCCGCTGGCCCCACCTCCACTTCGAGGTGTTCCCGGACGCCGACTCGATCGTCGACGCCGGCAACGCGATCCTCACCTCCCAGATCGCCCTGCCCGAGGTGGAGTGCCGCGAGGTCTACGCGCTCGAGGGCTATGCCGGCTCCACCGCGAACCTCGATCAGCTGACCCTCGAGAGCGACGGGATCTTCTCCGACGGCTACGAGCAGCAGCTGGTCGCCTTCAGCGGTGACCTCGAGGGCGGCTACTCCTTCAGCATCGACGTCCCGATCGACACGACCACCGAGCCTGAGGCCGGCGGGATGCCCGGTGGGGGCGGCGGTGAGGGTGGCTCTGGCGGGGAACCCCCCGCGGGTGGCGAGGGAGGCCCGGGTGGCGGCGGCACCCCGCCCGAGGACGCACCGCAGGGCGGGGGCCCCGGGGGCGAGCCTCCGGCGGACGGCGAGGGGTCCGAGGCGCCCAGCGACGGCGGGGAGTGACGGCCGGGAGTGACGGGGGCGCAGGGAACCCGCTGCAGCGCGGCCGGGCTCTGCCCGCCCGGCCGCACTGTCCCCGTCGGGCCGCCCCCGCTGCTCTGCCCGCTCCGCTACTCCCGCTGCCTCGACATCACCGCACGCTGCAGCAGCACGAAGATCAGCAGGATCCCGCCGGTGATGATGGTGGTGGCTTCCGGCGGGATGCTGCCGTCGCGGGTGATCAGCACGTTCATCAGGCCCAGCACGAGCGCACCGACCACGGAGCCGAGCACGTAGCCGAAGCCGCCGGTGAGCAGGGTGCCGCCGATGACAGCAGCAGCGATCGCATCGAGCTCCCAGCCGATGCCGGTGATGTTCTGGGCGGAGCCGAGGCGCGCGGTGTAGACCACCGCGGCGATCCCGGCGAGGGTCCCGCTGATCACGTAGATCAGCAGCTTGGTGCGCAGCACCGGCAGGCCCATCAGCGAGGCGGACTGCTCGGAGCCGCCGATGGCGTAGACGGTGCGCCCGGTGCGGGTGCGGTGCAGCACCAGGAACGCGGCGATGACCACCAGCAGAGCGATCAGCACGCCCGGGGTGATGACCAGGTCGTTGACCTTCGGACCGTCGATGATCTTGAGCTTCGTGCCCAGCAGCAGGATCCCGGAGCCCTCCTCGAGCCGCACCGGCACGGTGGAGAGCATCGAGGCCAGGCCCCGCCCCAGGAACATCATCGCGAGCGTCGCGATGAAGGGTTGGACGTTGAAGTATTGGATGAGGATTCCGGAGGCGAGCCCGATCGTGGAGCCGATCAGGATCATGACCACGATGACCAGCACCGCATTCATCCCGGTGCCGGCGAGCATCACCCCGCACACGGAGGACAGCGCGATGATCGCCCCGACGGAGAGGTCGATCCCGCCGCTGATGATCACGAAGGTCAGCCCCACGGCCAGGATGATCAGATGGGCGTTGTTGATGAAGAGGTTCGAGATGGTGCTGAGCTGGAAGATCCGGCCGTAGGCCGTCTCCCCGTAGATCAGCATCAGCACGAAGATGACCAGCGCGGCCAGGGTGGGCAGCGAGTCGGCGCGGAAGAAGCTCTTGACCCGGTGCAGGGGCGAGGGGCGCTGCGGGGTGCTGGTCGCCGGCGGGGTGGTGATCGCGGTGCTCATGCGGACACCGCCTCCTTCGGGGTCTCGCTGCGGGGGCCGACGGGCCGGGAGCGGCGGGCACGGAACAGGTCCCGTACTCGCTGGGACTGCAGCAGGCACAGCGCGATGATCACGATCGCCTTGAACGCCGGGGTGGCGGAGGAGGAGATGCCCAGGAACACGACGGTCTTGTCGAGGGTGGCGATCAGCAGCGCCCCGATCGCGGCGCCGGTGATGTTGAACTTCCCTCCCGCCAGGGAGGTCCCGCCGATCACGACGGCGAGGATCGCGTCCATCTCCAGCTGGTAACCGGTGTTGGAGACGTCCACCGTCATCACGCTGGCGGTGGCGAACACTCCGCCCACCGCGGCGAGGAGCCCGGAGGCGATGTACACCGCGAACAGCAGGCCGCGCCGGTTCACCCCGGCCAGGCGTGCGGCCCGGGGATCCATGCCGATCGCCTCGATCATCAGGCCCAGTGCGCTGCGGCGCACCAGCAGGCCCACCGCGATCACGATCAGCACGGCGAGCACGAACACCACCGGGATGCCGAGCACGTAGCCGTTGGCGAGCCAGCGGAAGGACTCGTTGCTCGCCGCGGTGTTCTGCCCGCCGGTGATCACCTTCGCCAGACCTCGCCCGGCGAGCATCATCACCAGGGTGGAGATGAACGGCTGCAGCCCCACCACCGAGACCAGCACGGCGTTCACGGCGCCGAGCGCCGCTCCCAGCAGCAGCGCGAGGGCGAGCGCTCCGGCCGCGGCGCCGACGGAGCTGCCGGCGGAGGAGAGGAACTCCATCGCGATCGCGCCGGAGACCGCCATCAGCGAGCCCACCGAGAGGTCGATCCCGGCGGTCGCGATGACCAGGCACATGCCCACCGAGATCATCGCGATCGGCGCGGCGGCGCGCAGGATGTCGATGATGTTGCCGACCAGGGACCCGGTGGTCTCGTTGTAGCTGACCGCCAGGTATCCGGGGTCCTTGAGCGTGTTGATCAGCAGCAGCAGGGCGATCGCGATGATCCCCCAGAAGTAGGGGCGGCGGATCAGGTCGAGCACCGCTGAATGCCGGGGTGTGCCGTCGAGGCTCATGAGCCGACTCCTGTTCCTGCGGGGTGGGGGCTCCCGGGCTGGCCCGGTGCGGGGTCCCCGGCGATGGTGGCGATCAGCGAGTCGGTGGTGACGGACTCGTCCACGGTGAGGTCCGCCAGCTTATGGCGGTCCTTCAGCACGATGATGCGGTCGCTGAGCCGCACCACCTCCTCGAGCTCGGAGGAGATGAACACGATCGCCACGCCGTCATCGGCCAGGGCGATCACCTGCTCCATGATCTCGGTCTTCGCGCCCACGTCGATGCCGCGGGTGGGCTCATCCAGGATCAGCACCTCCGGCTGGGTCGCCAGCCACCGTCCCAGCAGCACTTTCTGCTGGTTCCCGCCGGAGAGGTTGCTGATCGGCCGGTCCGGATCGGCGGGCCGCACGTTCAGCGCAGTCATGTACTTCTCGACCAGGGCGTCCTTCTCGTGCGCGGGCAGCGGCCGGGCCCAGCCGCGCTCCGCCTGGACGGCGAGGATGAGGTTCTCGCGCACGGTGAGGTCGCGGATGATGCCCTCATCGCGCCGGTTCTCGCTCGCGTAGGCGATGCGGGCGGCGAGTGCCTGGGAGGGGGAGGAGATCGAGGTGGTCGCGCCGCGCAGCTGCACGGTGCCGGATTCGGGTTTGTCCGCCCCGTAGACGAGGCGGGCGAGCTCGGTGCGGCCGCTGCCCAGCAGGCCGGCGATGCCGAGGACCTCCCCGGCGTGGAAGGTGACGTCCGTCGGCTCGAGCGAGCCGGTGCGGCTGAGGCCCTCGGCGCTGTAGACGGGGGTGCCGGTGCGGTCCACCTCGCGGCGGGCGCTGGCGCGCTCGAGCGAATCCAGTGCGCCGATCTCCTTGCCCACCATGGTGGAGATGAGCGCGCCCTGGCTGATCTCCTCGGTCATGAACTCGCCCTGGAACACGCCGTTGCGCAGCACGGTGAGGCGGTCGCTGATCTCGTACACCTGGTCCAGGAAGTGGGAGACGAACAGGATCGCGACCCCCTCATCCCGCAGCGAGCGGATCACCGCGAACAGCTGCGCGACCTCCGCCGAATCCAGGCTCGAGGTGGGTTCGTCCAGGATCAGCACCGTGGAGTCGGTGACCGTGGCGCGGCTGATCGCGACCAGCTGCTGCAGCGCGATCGACAGGGAGGAGAGCGGCTGGCGCGGGTCCAGCCCGCCGAGCCCCACCTTCGCCAGCACCTCGGAGGCCCGTCGATGGGTGGCACCCCAGCGGATGCCCAGTGGCCCGCGCAGCTCATAGCCGAGCATCACGTTCTCGCCGATCGACAGGTTCGTGCAGAGGTTCACCTCCTGGTACACGGTCGAGATCCCGGCGGCCTGGGCGTCGGCCGTGCCGTGCAGGCGCTGGGGGGTCCCGGCGACCAGGACCGTGCCCGCGTCGATGCTGTACACCCCGGTGAGCGCCTTGATCAGGGTGGATTTCCCCGCGCCGTTCTCGCCCATCAGGGCGTGGACCTCGCCGGGGAAGAGCCGGAAGTCGACCCCGTCGAGGGCCTTGACCCCGGGGAAGGAGATCGAGATGTCCTGCATCTCGACGATCGGTGGTGCGGGCATCGGTGCCTCTCCGTGGGTGCTGCGGGCAGCGGCGATCAGTTGCGGTGGGGTTCTGCGCGGCGCTCTGGGGTGCTGCGGGCTGGTCAGACGGCCTGGTCAGGCGCAGTCAGGTGCGGTGCGGGAGGCCCCGTCCTTCGACCCTGAGGGTCGAAGGACGGGGCCGCCTGCTGCTCAGAACTTGCGGTCCGGGAGTGCTTCCTCGGCGGCCTCGGACGAGTCGAAGGTGGTCGACTCGACCTGGATGTAGGACTCGACCTCGCCGCCGTCCAGCACGGTGTTGACCGCCTCCAGCGCCTGGTCGCCGAACAGCGGGTTGTACTCCGCCACGAAGCTCAAGGTGCCGGCGGCGAGCGCCTCGAGCGCTGCCTTGGTGCCGTCGATGGTCGCGATCTTGACGTCCTCGCCCGGGACCAGTCCGGCCTCCTCGACCGCCTGCGCGGCGCCGAGGCCCATCTCGTCGTTCTGTGCGAAGACCAGCTGGACGTCGTTGCTGTTGGACTTCAGCACCGTCTCGAAGACGCTCTTGGCCTCCTCGGTGGACCAGTTCGCCGTCTGCGCACCGAGGTTCGTGAAGGAGGACTCGCCCTCCATCACCGCGTTCCAGCCCTCATTGCGCTCGTTGACCACGGAGACGCCGGCCGGGCCCTCGAGCACGAAGTACTTCGCGCCGTCCGGGAAGGTCTCCAGCGCCCACTCGGCGACCGAGGTGGACACGGCGATGTTGTCCGGTGCCAGGCGGGTGACGTACAGGGAGGCGTCGTCGGGCTCGATGCCGCGGTCGATCAGCAGCACCGGGATCTCCGCTTCCTGCGCGCGGCTGAGGGACTCCTCCCAGCCGGAGCCCTCGGTGGCGGACAGCAGGATCACGTCCACCCCCTCATCCACGAAGGAGGTGAAGGCGTCGATCTGGGACTTCTGGTCGAGGTTGGTGGCGGGGGCGTACTTCAGCTCGAAGCCCGCCTCCTGGGTGAACGTGTCCTGGACGTTCTCCTCGTTGGCCTGGCGCCAGGCGCCCTCGGGGCCCACGGCGACGAAGCCGATCGTGATCAGCTCACCGGAGTCGCCGCCGGAGCCGCCCCCGGAGCCGCCGCCGGCGCTGCCGGAGTCATCAGAGGAGCAGGCGGCCAGGACGGTGCCGACGAGGCCGGCGGCACCGAGGCCGAGAAGGGTACGACGAGTGGTAGTCATGATCTCCTCCTTGAGATCGAGGGCGCCGTGGGCGCCTGCCCGGTATCGAGACCGGGCGCGGGGGCGGGGGCGAGAGGGGGACGGCGGACTGCCGCGCCATGTTCCACAAATGTTACCGGGAACATGGCGGAGTGCAAGGTAGGTCACATCACGAAACGGACACGGCCGCGGGACGGACGAAACGGACACGGTCGCGGGGCGGGGGAGCGACGCCGCGAACAGCTGCGGGACGTGCGGAGCGGCCGTGTGGACGGCCGGCGGTCGGGCGGAGCGGCAGCGCGGGCACGGCTCAGCCGGGCGCGACCTCGCCGATCGGCGGAAGGTCGTCGTCCTCCTCGGCGGGGGCCGCGATCATCTCCACGATCGTGTCCACGCTCAGCCCCGGGCCGTTGCTGACCTCGCCGATCTTCACCCGGTCCTTCATCACCACGATCCGGTCGCTGAGCCGGATCAGCTCATCGAGGTCCGAGGAGATGATGACGACCCCCACGTGGCTCGCGGCCAGGCGCGCGATCAGGGACTGGATCTCCACCCGGGAACGGATGTCGATCCCCTTGGTGGGCTCGTCCAGCACCACGATCCGGGGCCGGGTGGCCAGCCAGCGGGCCAGCAGCACCTTCTGCTGGTTCCCGCCGGAGAGCAGCTCGACCGGGGTGGCTGGATCGGCCGGAGTGATCCCGAGCTCGTCGATATAGGCTGCCACCAGCTCATCCCGTTCGGCGCGGGACATCGGCCGCGCCCAGCCGCGCATCGACTGCAGCGCGAGCGTGATGTTCTCGCGGATGCTCAGCCCCGCGATCACCCCCTCGCCGAGCCGGTCCTCGCTGGCCATCGCGATGTGGTGGCGCAGCGCCGCGGCGGGGGAGGCGAAGGAGACCTCGGCCCCGTCCACCTCCGCGCGGCCGGAGTCCGGTCGCTCACCCCCGGCCAGCAGCCGCGCGAGCTCCGTACGCCCGGAGCCGCGCAGCCCCGCGATCCCCACCACCTCGCCCCGGTGGAGGTCCAGATCCGTGGGGGACAGGACGTCCTGCTGGCCCAGGCCCCGCACGCTGTAGAACGGCCGGCCCTCGGGATGTGTGCGATGCTCCTGGCGCAGCGAGCCGATCCGTCGCAGCTCCTGCAGATCCCGCCCGATCATCAGTGCGATCAGCTCCGCCCGCTCGACCTGATGGGCGGGGAACTGTGCGATCCGGGTGCCCGCGCGCAGGACCGTCAGCTGGTCGCTGAGGGCGAGGACCTGTTCGAGGAAGTGGGAGGCGAACACCATCGCGACCCCCTGGTCCCGCAGCCGGCGCAGCACGCTGAACAGCTGCTGGACCTCCGCCGAGTCCAGGCTCGAGGTCGGCTCGTCCAGCAGCAGCACCCGGGGCCCGGTCGCCATGGCGCGCGCTATCGATACCAGCAGCCGCAGCGCGGGGGACAGCGACCGCAGCGGCTGGCGGGTGTCCAGCTCTGCCAGGCCCAGCTCGCTGAGCATCTGATGGGCGCGGTCATGCAGCTCTGCCCAGCGGATGCCGAGGCGGCCGTAGGGCTCATGGCCGAGCATCACGTTCTCGCCGATGCTGAGGTGCTGGGACAGCGGCACGTCCTGCAGCACTGCGGCGATGCCGGCGGCCTGGGCGTCGGCCGCTGAGGAGAAGCGCACCTCCTGGCCCTCGAGGCGGATGCTGCCCGAGCTGGGATGGACCACCCCGGCCAGCACGTTGATCAGGGTCGACTTCCCGGCGCCGTTCTCGCCCATCAGTGCATGGATCTCGCCGGGGCGGAGCACAAGATCCACCCCGTGGAGCGTGCGCACCGGGCCGAAGTCCACGGTGATGCCCCGCATCTCGACCGCCACAGCAGCATCCGCCGCCCGTCCCGCTGTCGGTCTTGCTGACCGCCCCGCTGCCGTTTTCGCTGCCCGTTCGGCTACCGGTTTCGCCGCCCGCTCCGACGCCCGTTCCGTGCTCACGGCGTCTCCCGTGCCTTCGCGGTGGACAGGCGCACGATCAGCTCGGGCGGGATCTTCGTGCGCTGCGGGAGGGGGCGGCCCTCGATCGCAGCCAGCAGCACGTCCACCACCGCGGCACCGAGCATCTCGAAGGGCTGGCGCACCGTGGTCAGGGGCGGGATGGAATGCCGCGAGAAGGGAGCGTCGTCGAAGCCGACGATGCTGAGCTCCCCCGGGACGCTGATCCCACGGTCGTGCAGACCGTGCACGATCCCGAGTGCCACCTGGTCGTTCGCCGCGAAGATCGCCGTGTAGTCCGGGCGGCGCTGCAGGCCGACGGCGAAGTCGTAGCCGAAATCTGCGGACCAGTCCCCGGCCACGATGGGCCGCTCCGGCATCCCCCAGGAGCGGGTGCGTGCCCGGAAGGCCCGCTCCCGGGCGCGGGCGTCGAGCCAGTCCATCGGGCCGGAGACGTGCAGGATGTCGCGGTGGCCCAGCGCCGCGAGGTGATCCACCGCCATCGTGACCCCCAGCTGCTGGTCCACGCACACCCGCAGCAGCTCCTCCTCGCGTTCGGGCTTGACCACCAGCACCGGGATCTCCGCGGCCAGCGCGCGCAGGGCGGCGAGCGAGGAGGAGCGCGGGGTGACCAGGCACAGCGCATCGATGCCGAGACCGGTCAGCTGCCGCAATGCCTGGGCGGCGTCGGCCGAATCATCCTCGTCCAGCGCGATCGAGCTCACCGAATAGCCGCGCTGCCGAGCCGCGCGATGGATCGCCCGCAGGGCGCTCGCCGGGCCGAACTCCGCCTCCGTCTCCACGATCGCGCCGATCCGCAGCGTCTTCTGGGTGGCCAGGGCCCGGGCGGCGATGTTGGGGCGGTACCCCAGCTCCTCCACAGCGGCGAGCACCTTCTCGCGGGTGCTCTCCTTGATGCTCGTGTGGCCGTTGAGCACCCGGGAGACCGTCATGTGGGAGACCCCGGCGTTCTCCGCGACCTGGCGGATGCTGGGGCGTTCGGAGGCGGATCGTGTGGTCACCGGGCCTCCGTCTCTTTCATGGAATCGCTGTCGTGGTGCGTGCTGCGTGCTGCGTGCTGCGTGCTGCGTGCTGCGTGGTGCGTAACGCGTCGTGCGGAGCGCGCGTCGATTGTGCGGGAATCGTTCCCCGGGAGCGGCGCTCGCGGACCGGGAGATGTCGGCTCGCACCGAGATCGGGCGGACCCGCACGGTTCATCATGCCGGATCGGCCCCGTCCTGCCACGTTCATGCCTGGGAGGCGAAGGATCCGGGGGAGCCGAAACGCTGAGCGTTGGCGCTCGGAGCCGCCTTCGGTGAACCATATTCCCGCAGAAGCTCCATGGCCTGGGACACTGCTTGTCGAGTGCCGCCCCCGGCGGCTTGCCGAACATATGCGAGGTCGACGATGTCCATGCAGTACCGCACCCCCGCCCGTCTGGGCCGCCCGCTCTCCGTGATCGGTCAGGGCTGCTGGCAGATCGGCGCCGACTGGGGAGACGTCACCGACGACTCCGCCCAGGCCGTGCTCGGCGCCGCGCTCGATGCGGGCGTGACCTTCTTCGACACCGCCGACGTCTACGGCGACGGCCGCAGCGAGCAGCTGGTGGGCGCGATGCGCGCCGCCGCCGTCGACGGGGGAGCGGAGGCTCCGTTCGTCGCCACCAAGGCCTCCCGCCGCGCCGACCCCTTCGCCCCGGAGACCTTCACCGAGGAGAACCTGCGCGCCTGGGTCGAGCGCTCGCGGCAGAACCTCGCCATGGACACCCTGGACCTGGTGCAGCTGCACTGCCCGCCGCCGGCGATCTACCGCGAGGACCGCGTGTTCGACGTGCTCGACGCGCTTGCGGCGGAGAAGAAGATCGCCGCCTGGGGCGTGAGCGTGGAGACCTGTGAGGAGGCGCTGATCAGCCTCGAGCGCGAGCACCTCGCCTCGATCCAGATCATCCTGAACCCCTTCCGCCTGAAGCCCCTGGACGAGGTGGTCCCGCTCGCGGGCCAGAAGGGCGTGGCGATCATCGCCCGCGTCCCCCTCGCCTCCGGCCTGCTGACCGGCAAGTTCTCGCCCAGCAGCAGCTTCGCCGCGAACGACCACCGCAGCTTCAACCGCCACGGCGAAGCCTTCGATCAGGGCGAGACCTTCTCCGGCGTGGACTACGAGACCGGCCTCACCACCGTGGCCCGCCTCGAGCAGGCCCTCGACGGCGCGATGCCGCTCGCCGAGGCCAGCCTGCGCTGGATCCTCGCGCAGCCTGGCGTCACCGCCGCGATCCCCGGCGCCAGCAGCGGCGAGCAGGCCCGCCGCAACGCCGCCGCCGGCAGCGCCCCCACCGCCGAGCAGGCCGAGGTGCTCGGCCGCTTCGACGCCGCCGTGCGCGAGACCTACGACCAGCTGCTGCGCGAGAGCATCCACCCGCGCTGGTGAGCACGGCGGGTCATGCCGTCGTCGCGGTCCCCGGCGCTCGTCGGTGGCCGCGGGTCGCGATGTGCAGCACGTCCACGAAGTCCTCGACGATCGGTGAGGGATCGGGCCCGGTCACCACACCGATGGTGCGCCGGGCCTCGGGGTGGGCGATCGGGAGCTCGACGACATCCGCGGCGTGCGTGACGGCGCTCGGCGGCAGGACGGTCACACCCACCCCTGCGGCGGCGAGGCCCTGGGCGACCCGGTAGTCGTCGACCTCGAAGACGCTCTCGGGCAGGCCGCCGACGTCGGCGAGCAGGCGGACGATCGAATCGTGCAGCCCATACCCGGCGCTGAGGATCACCAGCTCGTGGGCGCGGAGGTCCTCGGGCAGGAGCGGGCGATGGAGCCTCGCGATCGGATGCTGGGTGGAGGCCAGAGCCACCAACGGCTCATCGAAGAGCACCGCCACCTGGCCACCGGGGACGTTCTCCGGCTCCGCGACCAGGGCGAGATCCGCGGAGCCGTCCCGCACCGCATCGAGGGTCCCGCGCCGCGACCCATGGCTCAGCTGGAACCGGGTGGTGCGCCGGAAGGTGCGGAAGTGCGCGATCGCGCGGGGAAGGTAGCTCTCGCCCAACGCCGCCTGATAGCTGATACTGATCAGGGCGTTCTCCGTCCCTGCCTGGCGGCGCGCGGCGATGAGTCCGTTCTCGAGCAGTGCGAGCGCCTCGGTGCCTGCCTCCGCGAGATGGCGCCCGGCGTCGGTGAGGACGACGGACCGCCCTTGTCGCGCGGTCAGCCGCACGCCGGCGTGCTGTGCCAACCGGGCCACGGCCCGGCTGGCAGAGGGCTGCTGCATCCCCAGCACGAGAGCGGCCTCGGAGATCGTTCCGGTGCGAGCGAGCTCGACCAGGACGGGGAGGTCGGGCAGGAGACGACGCGCATCCGACTGATTCATACTCGCAGTGTATGTGACGTCGGCGAATCAGTATTAGTCATGCGCCCGGGGTTTGCATACCATGGCGAGATGTCTTCCTCGCCCGCGCCGAGCCCCGCATCCGGCGCTACCGCCACGCAGGGCACGGCGCGAGGCGCCGCGCAGGGCGCCTCGCAGGTCGGTGGAGCCCCGCTTCCCTCCGCATCGGTGGCGCCGCGCGGCTCGGCACGGCCCGAGGTCTCCACTCGTCGGCTCGCCCTGGTGCTGCTGCTCGCGGGCTTCGCCAGCTTCGCAGAGCTCTACGCCGTCCAGGGGCTGCTCCCCAGCCTCTCCGCCGACTACGGCATCAGCGCCGCAGACTCGGCCTGGGTCGTCTCTGCCGGCACGATCGGCGTGGCGATCGGCGTGTTCCCCTGGGCCTGGGCGGCGGGACGCATCGGCCGGCTTAAGGCGTTGCGCCTGGCCACCATCGTGGGTGTGCTGCTCATGCTCGTGGCCACCCTCGCGCCGACGCTCGAGGTGATGCTGATCGGCCGCCTCCTCGCGGGAGTCTTCCTGGGCGGCGTGCCAGTGCTCGCAGTGCCCTATGTGTACGACCTGCTCAGCGGCCGCCGCGCCGCCGTGGCCCTGGCCACCTACATCTCCGGCACCACCATCGGCGGCGCCGGCGGCCGGCTCCTGGCCGGGCCGCTCGGGGAATGGCTGGGCTGGGAGAGCGCGCTGATGGTGATCAGCGGCCTGAGCCTGCTGTGCGCGATCCTGTTCGCCCTGCTCGCCCCGGTGCCCGCCGCCGGCTCGGCCCTGGTCCCCGCTGCCAGGCCATCCGCGGCCAGCTCATCGGCGCGCACCAGCAGTCCCGCTGCACGCGCCAGCCAGTGGTCCCGGATCCGGGCCGCGCTCGCCCAGCCGCACCTGCGCCGGCTGAACCTGCAGGGGCTCCTGATCACCGGTGTCATGGTGAGCTTCTACAGCCTCATCGGGTTCCGGCTCGCCGCCGAGCCGTTCCACCTCTCGCCCACCTGGACCGCGTTCGTGTTCCTCGCCTACTTCGCGGGAACGGTCAGCTCCCGCCTGGCCGGCACGTGGCTGCCCCGGTTCGGCTTCGTGCGCACCGACCTGGTGGCCCTCGCCCTGACCGCCCTGGGCCTCGCCCTCACCCTGGTCCCGCACCTGGCGGCGGTCGTCGCCGGGGTCGTGATCTTCACCGCCGGATTCTTCATGGCGCACTCCGCGGCGGTCACGACCGTGGGCGCGACCAGCTCGCCCCAGGCGCGCAGCCAGGCCAGCGCGCTGTACACGCTGTTCTTCTACCTGGGCAGCGGCGTGGTCGGCGGCCTGGTCGCCATCGCCTACGACCTCTCCGGCTGGGCGGTGCTGATCGGCGTGATGCTGCTGATCATCCTGCTGGCCGGGATCAGCGCGCTGACCACCAAGGTGCCTCGCCCGGAATTCCTCCGCGCGGAAATGGAGGGCGTGCGGGCCGACGGAGACCAGGGAGCTCTTGCGCTGGCGGCCTCCGCACAGACAGCGTCAGCGCATGCAGCCTCAGCGCAGGCTGGCCACACCCCGCAGAACCACTCCGCGGAGCGTCAGCCCGTCTCCTCCTGAAGCTGGGCCTCGAGCGCCGCACGCAGATGCTCGGCCAGCAGCTCGCCCGAATGCAGGATGTGCGAGCGCACCGCCGCGCGGGCGGCCTCCGCGTCACGGGCCTGGAGCGCCTCGATGATCGCATCGTGCTCGGAACGGGTGGCCTCCGGCCAGCCCTCGATCCCGTCATAGAAGCCGCGGGGCACGTACTTCGAGCACAGGCCGACGATCCGGTCCAGCAGCGGCGCATCCACCACCAGGTTCAGCGAACGGTGGAAGGAGCTGTTGAGCGACTCGAGCGTGGTCAGATCATCGCGCAGGGACGCGGCCATCATCTCGTAGTGCAGGCTGCTCAGCGCTCTGACATGCTCATCGGTGATGATCGCGACCGCGCGGGAGGCGAGCTCCCCGGAGACGTCCGCGTGCACCAGGAAGGCGTCGGCGGGACCACGGTCACCATCGGGCTGCCCTCACCCGATGCCCGCTCGACGATCGCCCCGCTGGGGCTCACCGCCGAGGCTCGCACCATCGTCGGCTCCTACCTCGGCTCGGCGGTCCCCTCCCGCGACATCCCCGTCTACCTCGACCTCTGGCGACAGGGGAAGCTGCCCATCGAGGAGCTGATCTCGGACCGCATCAAGCTCGCCGACATCAACGAGTCCCTCGACAAGCTCGCCGACGGCAAGGCAGTGCGCCAGGTGATCATCTTCGAGGACTGATCCACGCAGCTGGCACCTGGCAGCTGACTCCCGAGCGCTGCTCCTCGGGGTCGTGCGCCCGGGGTGCAGCTCGCTCCGGAGCCTGGCCGTGCTCGCTGCGCGAGGGCCGGGCTCCTGACTGCGGGCGGGAGCGAGTGTCAGACGGCCGCCTCGGCGTGCTGGTCTGCGGTGACGTCATGCTCGGTCTCGCCCAGCAGATGGGTGCCGCCGATCGGGGTGCTCACCCAGTCGTTCAGCACCCAGCCCTCCTCGGGGTGACCGGTGAGGGTGACCATGCCGGTGTTGTACAGCGGGCGGTCGTGGCGGGTGGAGGCGCCCAGCTGCCCGGCCAGCGAGGCGAACACCCGGATCGCCGCGCCATGGCTGACCACCGCGACGGTCGCATCCTCGGCGTAGAGCCCGGCGATATGGCGCAGTGCGCGGGTGTAGCGGTCCAGGAAGGCGTGTCCCGTCTCCCCGCCGGGGAGGGAGCCGTCGAGCTCGCCCCCGCTCCATCGCGCCTGATTGTCCTGGTACGCCTCGACGGCCTGCTCGTCACGCCGCATCTCGAAGTCGCCCGCGACGATCTCCTCGAGCCCCTCGGTGAGTCGCGGACTCATGCCCAGCGCGGCGGCGAGCGGCGCGGCCGTCTCATGGGTGCGCAGCAGACGGGAGACGTGCAGACCCTGGATCGTCTCGTGTTGCAGGGCATGGGGCACGGCCTGCGCCTGTGCACGGCCCAGGGTGGTCAGCCCGGGCCCGGGATAGCCCGCATCGAGGATCCCCTCGACGTTGCTCGGAGTCTGGCCATGACGGATCAGGAGAAGTCGCATGTCTCGCACCGTACGCGATCACCCGACGGGTTCCATGGACGCCAGGTGAACAACCGGTGCGCAGGTCACAGCTGTGGGAGCGATCCCACGCGAGGATCGGGCCGCGGGCCCATCGGCCCGGCCGGATGCGTCAGGCCGTCGGCCCGTCCGGTGGCGTCAGCCGCGCCAGCCCGTCAGCCCCTCCGGCGTCCGACCAGCACCCGCGCGATCGCGAGCCCGGCCACTCGTGTCACCAGCACGCCGATCCCGAGGCCGGCCGCGACCAGCGTGGGAACTACCCACTCCGGCGTGGCCTGTTCCGGCGGACCGCCCGGCTCGCCCGGTGCCGGAACGGGCTGATCGGTGAGGTCGGCCGGCGCGCCCAGCAGTTCGGTGAGGCGCTCCGGGCTATCGGGGCCGCCGTCCGACGGCAGGGCGCACCAGGTGCTGCTGTACGAGCCGTCCTCCCCGGAAGCCCAGACCAGCAGGCTCGTGCCCGCCTCGATCCTGCCCAGTCCGCAGGAGGCGACCCACTCATGGGTGGTGAACTCGATGGTGCGGGACTCCTCGCCCTTCCACACCGTGTCGACCACCGCGAAGTAGGTGACCTCGCCCTCGACGTCCTCGATCTCGCTCTCGATCGTGATGTCCGCGATCAGATCGGCATTCGCAGCGGCTTCCTCGAAGGTCAGCTCCATGCAGTCGCAGGCATACGCCGAGGGTGCGCCCACCAGGACCAGCATCAGCAGGCCGGCGAGCATCACGAGCAGCCGCGAGCTGCGACGAGTTGCGGTGGTGTGCATCACGCCAGGATAGTGTCGAGCTGTCGCCGGCACCTGCTTTGTGGAAGGAGCGCACCATGCGCCGCAGCATCGTCAACGTTCCCGAGGACCTGGTCCCCGAGGCCCTCGAAGGTCTCGTGCTCAGCCACCCCCTCCTGCTGGACCTGGATGCACACCATCACTTCGTCACCCGTCGCCAGCGCGCCACCGACAAGGTGGGCCTGGTCTCCGGCGGCGGCTCCGGCCACGAGCCGCTGCACGCCGGCTTCGTGGGCACCGGGATGCTCGACGTCGCGGTCGCCGGCGCCGTCTTCGCCAGCCCCACCGCACTGCAGGTCCTCGCGGCCACCAAGGCGGCCGACGCAGGCCGCGGCGTGGTCCAGATCGTCAAGAACTACACCGGCGACGTCCTGAACTTCCGCATCGCCGGCGAGATCAGCGGCGATGACGCCGTGGAGACCGAGATCGTGCTGGTGGACGACGACCTCGCCACCGACACCGGGGAGGACGACGGCCCCGGTCGCCGCGGCACCGCCGCCACCGTGATCGTCGAGAAGCTGTGCGGCGCCGCCGCCGAGGCCGGGGCGAGCCTCGCGGAGGTCGCCGAGATCGGTCGCCGCGCCGCCTCCCGCGCCCGCACCATGAGCCTCGCCCTCTCCGCCGGCACCCATCCCGGGGACGCCGAGCCGCAGTTCACCCTCGACGATGACGAGGTCGAACTCGGCGTGGGCATCCACGGCGAACGCGGCCGTGGCCGGGTCCCCTTCCGTGACGCCGACGGACTGGTCGAGCTGCTGGTCCAGCCGCTGCGCGAGGAGCTGGACCTCCACCGCGGCGAGGAGGTGCTCGCGATCGTCAACGGCCTCGGCGGCACCTACCCGCTCGAGCTGCAGCTCGCAGCCCGCTCGCTGCACCACCAGCTGGCCGATGCGGGGGTGTCGATCGAACGTTCCCTGGTCGGCTCCTACGTGACCAGCCTGGGCATGCACGGCATCTCGATCACTCTGATGCCGTTGGACGACGAGCAGAGCCGACTGTGGGATGCTCCCGTGCGCACCCCCGCCCTGACCTGGTAAGGAACTACCCCATGAACGATCAGACCCCCCACAGGACCCTCCCCGCGAGCTTCGGGCGCGCCTTCGTCCTCACCCTGCGCGAGGCCCTCGTGGGCTCCGCGGACGAGCTCGGCGACCTCGACCGCCGCGCCGGCGACGGCGACTTCGGCACCAACGTCCGCACGGCGATGAAGCACCTCGACCGGAACCTCGAGGCCGACGAACCCAGCAGCTACCGCGAGTGGCTGACGGCGCTGTACATGGCGTGGCTCGGGGTGGGCGGCACCAGCGGGCCCCTCTTCGGCATGTTCTTCCGCGACCTCGCCAAGGCAGGGGAGGAGGGAGGCGGCGCCGTGCCCACCATCGCCGAGTTCGCCGACGCGCTCGCCGCCGGCCAGGCCACCGTGCAGCGCTACGGCGAGGCGAAGGTGGGCGACAAGACGATGATCGACTCACTCGACCCGGCCGTCACCGCCCTGCGCGCGGCCCTCGAGGCCGATGCGGAGACGTCCGCCGTCGAGGCCCTGTTCGCGGCGGAGGATGCCGCGGTCGCCGGGGCCACCGCCACGGCGCAGACCATCGCGCGTCGCGGCCGTGCCAGCTACGTCGGCGAAGCCTCCCAGGGCGTCATCGACCCCGGCTCCGCAGCCATGGCCCTGGTGATCAGCTCCGCCCGCGCCGGGGCCGACGGTTCCGGCGTCGCCAACATCGGCTGGATCGCCTGAGGGGAACCTGAGCCGCTCCCGTGACCAGCGGGCCACGAGGACGTGAAGCGCCAGCGTCATCACCACTGGGTGAAGTTGTCGGCTCCGAATCACAGATAGCGCGCTGAGGACCGACGGTCGATGAAGCACCAGCCCTCAGCGCGCAGAACCGGCGAGCTGTGGCGCAGCCTCAGAGGCTGATGACGTCGGCCATCTTCCCGGTGCGGGAGGACTCGTACGCCGCGAGGATCACGCCGAGCACGCTGACCCCCTCGACCTCGGTGTTGATCGGGCGCTCGCCGGTGAGCAGGCAGTCCACGAAGTGCGCGATCTCAGCGGCGAAGGTCTCCACCTCCTCGTGCTCGAAGACCTGCTCCTCCTCACCGCGCACCTGCACCCGCAGGGTCGAGCCGTCGGAGCTGAGCGAGCCCTTCTCGCCCACCACCGAGAAGCGGTCCGTGCCCGGCGCCGCCTGATACGCCCAGGAGGTGACCATCTGGCCCACGGCCCCGTTCTCGAAGCGCACCAGCACCTGCGCCGAGTCCTCACCCTCCATGAACTTCAGGCGGTGGGTGGACAGCATCGCGAAGGCGCTGGTGGGCACTGCGCCCGCGAGGTGCAGCATCAGGTAGGTGGGGTGGTAGCCGGTGTCGATCAGCTCGCCGCCGCCGGAGGTCGCAGCGTTCGCGCGCCAGCCCATCGAGTCGGGATCGAAGTCGTTGTAGAACGAGTCGGTGGTGCGCACCTCGTACACCTCGCCCAGCGTGCCGGCGTCGAGGATCTCCTTGGCCTTCGCGACGGCCGGCATGAACAGCTGGTTGTGCGCGCACATCAGCGTCACGCCCGCCTTCTGCACCGCGTCGCTGACCTCTTTCGCCTCCTCGGGGGTGAGGCACAGCGGCTTCTCGCACAGGATGTGCTTGCCCGCCGCGGCGGCCGCGAGGATCGCCGGGGTGTGGAGGTGGTGGGGCAGGCAGATGTCGATCGCGTCGACGTTCTCGTCCTTCACCAGCTCCAGGAAGTCGGTGTAGCCCTTCGCGCCGGTCTCAGCCTCGCGCCGGGCGAGCGCCTCGGGGTCGACGTCGGCGATGGCGGTGACCTTCGCACGGTCGGAGACGGTCGCGTAGGCGTTCAGGTGAGCGGTGGCGATGCCGCCGCCGCCCAGGATTCCGATGCGGACGGGGGAGGGGACAGTCGTGCTCATGGGAAGCTCCTCAGAAGTCGTGGGGGTCGTGCTGGACGTGCTTGGTTCGGGCGCGTGCAGGTGTGCCTCAGGCGGCCGCGGCGTTCGCGGCGACCACGAGGGCGGTGAGGGCCTGAGCCCGCTCGAGGTTCTCGACGGTGTCCTCACCGGTGCGGATCGCCTCGACCCACTGCGCGAAGGGGTTCTCGGCGTCCTCCGGGAGGTCGAGGGGGACGGGGCCCTCGCCGGTGTCGACGGTGGTGCCGCCGTCGGCCCCGAGCCCGTGCTGGAACGAGCCCTCGGTGCCCTGCACCTCGATCGAGAAGGGGCTCGTGGGAGTGACGAATCCGGTCTCGATCACTCCGATCGCGCCGTCGGGGCCGGTCACGGTGACCACGGCGTTGTCCTCCACGCCGCGGCCGGTCATGTCGGTGAAGGTCGCCGAGCTCACCTGCACCTCGCTGCCCAGGATCATCTGGGTGAGGTAGACGGGATGCGCGGCGAGGTCGCTGAACGCCCCGCCGATCGCGGTGGCCGGATCGTAGAAGCGCGCCGGCAGCCAGTCGCCGGTGGACCCGTCATGAGCCAGCCGCACCCGCGAGTAGGTCAGGCGCCCGAGCCGCCCCTCCTCGAGCACTCGGCGCAGCGCGAGCGCGTAGCCGTGGGCCAGGCGGGGCAGGGAGACGGTCAGCCGCAGACCCGCCTCACGGGCCGCGGCGATCAGCTCCTCGCCCTCGGCGACGGTGGGGGCCAGCAGCTTCTCGGTGAACACGTGCTTGCCCGCCGCGAGCGCCCGGCCGATGACGTCGCGGTGCGCACTGGTGGCGGTGGTGACGGTGACGCCGTCGAGATCCTCCCGGGCCAGCAGCGCCTCGAGGTCCGGGGTGAACTCGACCCCGAGCGTCTCGGCCAGGGCCCGGCCGCGCTCGGCGTCCTCGTCCCAGACGGCGATCAGCTCGGTATCGGGATGCTGCTGCGCCTCCCGGGCGTACTCCTCGGCATGGACGTGCCAGGCCGAGAGGGCGGCGATCCGCAGAGGGCGGAAAGGCGGGGCCGCGGACGGCAGGGGAGCAGACGGGCGGGAAGCAGACGGAGGCGGGGCGGAAGAACGGGGAGCGGAGGGACGGGGTGCAGACATGGTCCTCACAGATTCGTCGGTGGAGATGCGGCATGCCCGCAGATCGCACCCTCGCGCGGGAGGGTCAGAGCGGGATCCCTGCACTGTTCGTGACGTAGGTTACTCACCTCCCCACGGCGAGACGGATGGAGCGGCCCGGACGGGGCCGACGCGGCCAGCCAGCTGGGGCCGACGCGGCACCCCTGGCAGGGCCCGACGCAGAATCCGGACAGGGCTGATGCGGCACCCCCGGACGGGGCCGACGCAGCAGCAGCGACACGGACCGCCTCTCCTCCCGGGGCAGCACGCTGATAAGTTCACTCACCGTGCCTGACCTCGCTGCCCTGATCCCCACCATGAGTCCTGCTGCCTGGGCGCTGGTGGCACTCGGCGCCCTGATCGTCGGCTTCTCCAAGACCGCACTGCCCGGTGCCGGCACCCTCGCGGTGGGCCTGTTCGCCTTCGCCATGCCCGCCAAGGAATCCACCGCTGCGCTGCTCCTCCTGCTGATCGTCGGCGATATGACCGCGCTGTGGGTGTACCGGCGCGAACCGGACTGGCGCACCCTGATCAGGCTGCTGCCCAGCGCCATGGTCGGAGTGGTGATCGGTGCGTTCTACTTCGCCCGGGTCGACGGGGACGGGGTGCGCCTGACCATCGGCATCATCCTGCTGGTGCTGATGATCGTCACCGTGAGCCGTCGCGTGCTCGCTCAGCGCCGCGAGGCCGCCGGTACCGCCGCGGGCAAGGAGCTGCCGCCCACCCGCGCCGCCGCGGCCGGGTCACAGCCCGGTACCGCCGCGGCCGTGCAGGGCATCGGCTACGGCCTGCTCGGCGGCTTCACCACCATGGTCGCCAACGCCGCTGGGCCCGTGATGTCCCTGTACTTCTACGCGATGCGGATGCCGGTGCTGACCTTCCTCGGCACCTCTGCCTGGTACTTCGCGATCGTGAACCTCTTCAAGGTGCCGTTCTCCGCGGGGCTGGGCCTGATCAGCCGGGACACCCTCGTGATGGACGCGATGCTGATCCCCGTGGTGCTGATCGGCGCCTACGCCGGCGCGAAGGTGGCCCGTCGGATCCCCCAGAAGGTGTTCGAGAACCTGATCCTGGTGCTCACCGTCGTCGCCGCGCTGGGCCTGCTGCTGGTCTGACGACTCTCTCGGCAGCGCACACCCGGGAGGCTCAGCCCACGTGGAAGCCCTGCGCCTGGACGTCCTCGGGGGTGCCGGCGTAGATGATCTCCCGTACCTCGACCGTCGTCGGCGCGGCGCCCCCCACCCCGAGGTCGGCCGTCCACACCTTGCCACTGGGGTCGAAGTAGTAGCTCGCGGTCGAGATGTCCAGCAGCAGGGCGGCGTTCTCGCCGCAGTACAGCCAGCTCTGTCGCCCGGCATGATGATCGATGCCGTCGCGGGCGACGGGGGTGCAGGTGGTGCCGTCTGCCAGGATCACCATCAGCGGCAGCGGCGCCTCGGGGGACGGTGCCGTGAACCCGTCGATCGCGGGGGAGTGGATGCGCACGGCCGTCTTCTCCAGCGGGTCACGCACGCAGAGCGCCTCGTCGCCCTGCACCTGCTTGCAGGCGATCAGCAGATCCTCCTCCGCGCCGCAGCCGAAATAGTTCTTGCCCAGCACCCAGCGGGAGATCTGCGGTGCCCGGCCGGCGCACGCATCACCCTCGAGCTCCTCGATCTGCCAGCTCTGATCAGGCCAGACCCCGGTGATCGTGGTGGCCGTGAGCGGCGCCCCCTCCCCGCTGCCATCGACGTGCGCCCCGGGCTCGCCCTCGGAGGGGACCGGGGCATCGGCATCGACCGAGGGCACCTGGTGACCCGGGAGGTCGCTGCCGGCGCTCGGGGGCTCGGGAGGTTCGGGCTCCGGCGGGGGAGCGGCGCCGCTGCACGCCGCCAGCACCAGGGCGAGCAGGAGCGCGCTGAGCAGGGCGAGTGGTCGGCGGTGAGCAGCCATGGAGAGTGAGTGTCCGTTCCAGCAGGGGGACGACGGCCCATTCCGCCCGCCCCGGAGCTCTGCCGCTCAGCATAGGCCGACGGTCCCCCGGAGGGAATGGCTCATCGCCCCGGATCCGACACGCCCCGCCCCTCCTCTGGCGCCTTCCGGACCGTGCCCGTCCAGTCGCGCAGGGAGGCGATCACCTCGAGCAGCTCGGGCGGGTCGATCACCTCGATCGGGGCGCCGATCCACGCCAGGTACATCGCCACCCAGTGCAGCTCATCGGCGCCCGCGCGGAGGATGCAGGCATCCGGCCCGTCGGCCGTGACCGTTCCGGACCTCGCCGGGACGTGCGGCGCGACCTGCTCGTACGGGGCCAGGATCCGCACCGTCGTCGACCTCGGATACCCGCCCACGGTGATCGACTCCCGCACCACCGCCTCGATATCCGGGGTCGCTCGCGGGGTGATGGCGAAGGTCGAGGTGTGCACCGCGTGCATGCGGTCCAGCCGGAAGGTGCGCCAGTCCTCGCGGTCCAGGTCCCAGGCGAAGAGGTACCACCGCCCTTCCATGGACAGCACCCGGTGCGGTTCGAGCCGGCGCTCGGCGCGCTCGCCGTCGGCCCGCTCGTAGTCCACCCGCACCCGCACCCCGTCCCGCACCGCGGTGGCCAGGGTCATCAGCACCTCGGAGCGGATACCGGCGGCTGGCCGGGTGATCACCCCCATCGCCTCGCTGATCGCGCCCACCTCCGCCCGCACCGGCGCCGGGAGGATCCGGTCCAGGGCGGCGAGGGCCCGGAGTGCTTCCTCGTCCAGGCCGTCCACCCCGGAGGACGCCGCCAGTCGCAGTCCCACCGCCACCGCGACCGCTTCGCTCGAGCTCAGCAGCAGGGGCGGCAGCGCTCGGCCCGCGCCGAGCTGGTAGCCGCCGCCGTGCCCGGCCGAGGTGAGCACCGGATAGCCCAGCTCCCGCAGCCGATCCACATCGCGCCGCACCGTCCGCGTGGTCACGGCCATCTCCGCGGCGAGCTCCGGCCCGGTCCACACCGTGCGCGACTGCAGCAGGGCGAGCAGCCGCAGCGCTCGAGTCGTCACGTTGCTCATGGGGACAGTCTGCCCGGCTTCGCGGACAGGACCTGTCCGCAGGTGTGCGAAAAGTGGCCGCCGCCTGACCCGCTCAGCGCCGGGTGAAGGTGCGGTGCACGAAGCGGCCAGCCCGTCGCGCGGGGCCGCCGCTCGCGGCGAGGTACGTGCCCAGCAGTGCGGCTGCTCCGCCGACGCCGAGCAGCGCGGGGCCGCGCAGCTGCGAGGGTCGTCCAGGGGCGGCGGAGATGAAGCTGCCGATGCCCACCAGCAGGGCGCTGAGGGTCATTCCCACGATCAGCCTGTCGGCGGTGCCCTCCAGGCGGGAGATGGCCCGGTCGAGGTCCTCGGCATGGATGCCGATGTCGATGCCGTGGGCCTCGTAGTCGTCCAGCAGCCGTGCCGCGCGGCCCGGCAGCTCGTGCCCGACGCGGAGCGCCTGCATCCCGGCGGAGCTGGCCCGTCGCAGGAGCGCCTCCGGGCTGAGCAGCTCGACGAGCGCCACCGGCATCACGCTCTGGAGCACCGTTCCCAGGTGGAAGTCGGGGTCCAGCACCACGGCGGTGGACTCGGTGAGCACCAGCATCCGCAGCATGGAGGACACCTCGGCGGGCAGCTGCAATCGGTGGTGGCGCAACAGCGCATAGATCTGTTCGACGACCCGTGAGACCGACACCTCGGCCAGCGGATGCCCGGAGATCGACTCGACCAGGGCCCCCACGTCCCGGGTGAGGCGCCGACGGTCGATCCCTCGGCGCGGGGGCGCCAGCCTCAGCAGCGAGGCGACTATGGCCTCCTCATCATGACGAGACATCGCCAGCAGCAGCCACAGCAGATCCTCACGGGCCGCGGGGTTGAGCCGGCCGACCATCCCGAAGTCGATGAGCCAGATCGTGGAGTCCGCGGCGACGAAGAGGTTGCCCGGGTGCGGGTCAGCGTGGAAGAACCCGTCGACGAGCACCATCCGGATCAGGGCATCGGTGGCGGTGTGCGCGAGCGCCCGACGGTCCACTCCGGCGGCCTCCAGTCCCGCGGAATCGGTGATGTTCCGACCGGTCACGAGTTCCTCGGTGAGCACCTCGGAGGTCGTCAGCTCCTCGACCACGAGTGGGATCCGTACGGCGGGGTTGTCGGCCAGGTTCTGGCGGAACTGCTCGGCGTTCGCGGACTCGGTGCGGTAATCGAGCTCCCCGAGCATCATCCGGTCGAAGGCCTCGACCAGGGCCTCGATGTCCACATCGCGCGCCAGTTCCCATTCGCGGGCGGCCAGGGAGGCCAGCTGCTTCATGACGTCCAGATCTGCCCTGACCTCGGCGGTGACCCCGGGCTTGCGCACCTTGACGATCACCTCGGTGCCGTCATGCAGGCGGGCCCGGTGGGCCTGGCCGATGGAGGCGGTGGCCAGGGGTGTCTCCTCGAAGCTCGGGTACAGCTCATGCGGGTCGGCGCCCAGCTCGCGACGGATCGAGGCAGCGATGGCCTCGTAGGGAACCGGGGTGGCGGAGTCCTGGAGCTTGGTCAGCTCGGCGATGTAGTCCGCTGGCAGCAGATCGCTGCGGGTCGACAGCATCTGGCCGAGCTTGACGAAGGTGGGGCCGAGCTCTTCCAGAGCGGTGCGCAGGCGCTCCGGCCCCATGGGCAGACGCTCCTCCGCGTGATGGTGGCGCAGCGCCTGCGGAAGGTGATCGCGCAGACCGATCTGGGCAGCGAGGGCAGAGAGGCCGTTGCGCGCCAGCACCTCGACGATCTGTCGGTAGCGTGCTGTGACGGAGGCCATGACCAGCATCCTAGTGGGTGCTATCGAGGCAGCCGGGTGACTTCGCGGACAGCACTTGTCCGCACGGGGGCGAAGAGTGGGTCTCGAACCACCGGAGGGTCGCAGAACACCGTGTCCCGGCCCCAAGCAGACGAGAGATGAGAGCACGATGCCTTTCCTCACCGCAGAGACCACCGACGAGCGCGACAGCCTCGCCACCTTCGCCCAGCAGCAGATCGACCAGATCGCCACGGCCCTCCACAGGCTCGACCGGGAACAGCTCGCCCAGATCCCCAGCGCCTCCGAGATGAGCTTGGGCGCCCTGGCACGGCACGTGCTGCTGATCTCCGAGCGTGCGGCAGAGTCCTTCCACGCCGCGCCGGACGCGCCCCCGGCGCCCGCCAGCACCCTGGATCAGCTCATGGCCGAGGGCACCATCTCCTCCGAGGCGCTGCGCGAGAAGGACACCGCCGACTCGCTGATCGAGCAGCTCCAACAGGCCGGTGCGGGGCTCGCCGCCGCGATCCGTGAGGTCGATCTGGAGACCAGGGGTCCCGTCCCCGACCAACCCTGGTTCGAGGGGCGCACGACGTGGAGCCTGCGGTGGTACGCCCTGCACCTGATCGAGGAGAACGCCCGCCACGCCGGCCATGCGGACATCCTGCGGGAGAGCATCGACGGCAAGACCGCCTACGAGCTCAACGCGCTCGCCGCAGGGGAGGGCTGGCCGCCCGCCGGCTGGTGACCCCTCCCGCTCCCTCGCGTCGCCCGCCGGCGCCGCCTCCCTGCTCCAACCCTCACAGGAGAACCCTCATGACCAGCCCCGACATCACTCAGACCGACCAGCCCCGCGGCATCGGCGGCGACCTGCCCACCGTCCTGCTCGACCAGATCGAGCTCCACGCCCGCGAGCACCTGCGTCCTCGCCTCGAGGGCCTCTCGGACGAGGAGTACTTCTACGACCCCTCCGGCGCCGGCCGGGCCTGGACCGTGCACCCGCGCGCAGCCGACGGAGAGCTCCCGCCCACCTCGATGCAGGGCGGCTCCGGGGCGATGGTCATCGACTTCGAGTTCCCAGAGCCTGACCCCGCGCCGTTGACCACGATCGCCTGGCGGCTGGGGCACATCATCGTCGCCCTGCTCGCGATGCGCAGCCACGACCACCACGGTGGCCCGTCCGCGGACTACATGAGCTGGGACTATGCCGCGACAGCGACGGAGGCTCTGGCCCAGTTCGACGCGGAGTACGAGCGCTGGATCGCCGGCGTGCGGGCCTGGGACGCGGAGGACCTCCAGGTCGCCGTGGGCGAGGCGGAGGGGCCGTGGGCCGAATACTCCCGCGCCACCCTCGTCGCCCACATCAGCCGAGAGCTCATCCACCACCTCGCCGAGATCGCCCTGCTGCGCGACCTGTGGGCGCATCGGGGGTGACCCCGCAGGAGCGCAGGCGCCACCCCGCAGTAGCGCAGGCGCCACCCCGCAGGAGCGCCGGCGCCACCCCACAGGAGCGCAGGCGTCGAGCTCTCTTTCGCCGAGCGGGCAGGAGCGGTGCGGGCAGGAGCGGTGCGCTCAGGCGCCCGGCCCGGCGTGGGAGAGCTCGCGGGCCGGGCCGCT
This sequence comes from Brachybacterium sp. AOP42-C2-15, assembly GCF_052377065.1. NCBI lineage: Bacteria > Bacillati > Actinomycetota > Actinomycetes > Micrococcales > Dermabacteraceae > Brachybacterium > Brachybacterium sp. AOP42-C2-15. Next base: position 13,740 of record NZ_JBQSWK010000030.1, on the reverse strand, counting down.
GCGGGAGGCCCGTCCCGGGGTCATGAACGTCTGCAGTGCGAGCACCGCTGCGCCGACAGCGCAGGGATGGGGCTGGACCTGGGAGACCGCCACGGTCATCTCCCCGCCGAGGTTGCGGGCCCGGGCAGTGAGCAGCTCGTCCATCACCTCTTCGACCAGCACCGGGGCGACCTGCACCCCTGGTCCGGAGAGCACCACCGCGCGGATCCCCAGGGCGCTGGTCGCGGACCAGACCGCCTGGGCGAGCGCGGAGATCGCTGCCACGAACACCTCACGCGCTCGAGGCTCCCCGCGAGCGGCGGCCAGGGCGATCAGCACCACGTTGCTGCTCAGGGAGGCCGGAGTCAGCCGCAGCTCGAGGTCCTGCGCCAGGCTGCCGGTGCGCACGGCGCACTCGATGATCGCGCGGGCCGAGGCGTACTGATGGAGGCAGCCGCGGCCGCCGCACTCGCAGGGCGCCCCGTCGGGATCGATGCCCACATGATCGAGGGTGGCGGAGCTGCCCGAGCCGGGCTGCAGCGGCCGGCCATCCAGCAGGATCGACAGCCCCAGCCCCGCATCCATGTGCACCGTCGCGCACAGCCCGCTCTCGGGCTGCTCTCCGCTCCAGAAGCTGCCGAGCGCGGCGCAGGTCGGTGCGTTCGCACTGATCGAAGGGATGTCCAGGCCCTCCGAGATCGTGCGCACCAGGGCCGGACCACGCCCGTCGAGCCCATAGGGGATCGCGAAACCGATCCCGGTGGCGGAGTGCGCCTCGGCCTCGGGCCGGATCATGGACAGCGCCCGGCGCAGCGCAGTGCCCACCTCCTCCGCATCGGAGGCGGAGCCCAGCGGAACCGCGATCCGGGCGCGCAGCCCACCGGCGAGATCCACCCCCGCCAGGGAGAGGCGGTCGGCATCGATGGTGCAGCCGATCGCCCATCGCGCCTGGTCGTTCAGCCGCAGCAGGGAAGCGCGCTTGCCGCCGTTGGACCGAGCGAAACCGCTCTCCACCAGCAGCTCCGCCGCGAGCAGACGCTTGACGGCATAGGTGACGGTCGCCGGGGTCACCCCGAGCTCCCGTGAGATCTCCACCCGGCTGGTCTCCGAGCGGCGGCGCACCAGCTCGAGGATCGCGGCGTCGGTGGTGGAGGCTCTGCGCTCTCCGATCACGCTCATCACCGCCTCCTGTCTTCCGGTCCTGGGATGGTCTCGAGCTGCTCCCGAGCTCGTCCTGTGCTGCTCTCGAGCTGTTCTCGAGATGGTCTCGAGATGGTCTTGCGTCAATCTCGCGTCAGTCTCGCACCCGGGCGGCGACGGCGGGTCGCACCGCATCGTGATCATTCCGTTGCCTGCTCCGGATGCCCCCGCCACTTGACGGATCGTGACCGAGGTCTCCACAATACCGATACTTCATTAACGTAATGAAGAAATCTCCTCGGAGCGATCGACCCGGCACGCACTGATGCGTGACAAGGAGAGCAACGATGCACCTCAGTCGTCGAGACCTGTACAAGCTCACCGCGCTCGGCGCGGCCCCCGTCGCACTCGCGGCGTGCAGCACGAGCTCCAACCTCGAGAACGGCGGAGGCGGTGGGGCGGAGGAGCGACCGATCATCACCACCACCGCCAACACCGGCCTGGCCGAGAACTTCAACCCGCATTCACCCTCGGTGATCTCCCTGATCCAGGGCCTGATCTACGAGACGCTGTTCTACTTCAACCCCCTCGAGCCCATCGATCAGGAGCCCGTCCCGCTGCTGGGCGAGAGCTACGCCTGGAACGAGGACGGCACCGTCCTGACCGTGACCACCCGCGCCGGCGCGGTCTGGGCCGACGACACCCCCTTCACCGCGAAGGATGTCGCCTTCACCTTCACCAAGATCCTCGACACTGAAGCGCTCAACGCCGCGGGCACCGCCCCGTCGGCCGAGGCGATCGACGACACCACCGTCGAGATCACATACGCCGAGCCGTCCTTCACCGAGGGTCCCAACGCCCTGGCCCGCACCTGGATCATCCCCGAGCACCTCTTCGCGGACGTCGATGATCTGGCGACCTACGCGAACCCGGAACCGGTGGGCACCGGCCCCTTCGCTCTGGATGACTTCACCCCCGAGTCCTACCTGCTGCTGGCCAACGACAAGCACTGGGACGAGGGCAAGCCCGCCATCGGCGGGATCCGCGCGATCGCCATCTCGGGCAACCAGTCCGCGACCGACATGTGGCTGGCCGGCGAGATCGACTACATGTCCTCCGCGATCCCGAACCTCGAAGAGCACGTGGCCGCCAACCCCGACCTCTCGTTCACCAACACCGGCATCTCCCAGATGGCGCTCATGGCCGCCTCCAACCCGGAGCTGGGCTGCGAGGGACCTCAGACCGACGTCGCCGTGCGCAAGGCCCTCTACTACGGGAGGGACCGCGAGCAGCTCTCCAAGCTGGCCTTCTTCGACCTCGGCGCGGACATCTCGCCCTCCTTCGGCCTGCCTGAGCGCGACGCCGACTTCATCGATCCCTCGATCGAGAACGCTCCCTGGAACGCCCAGCCCGACGAGGCCAAGAAGATCCTCGAGGACGCCGGCTACGCGCTCGGCTCCGACGGGGTGTACGCCAAGGGCGACGTTCGGGTCTCGATGACGGTCTCCTGCCCCACCGGCTGGTCCGACTTCGTCACCGCGCTGGACACGCTCGCCGCGCAGTACAAGGAGATCGGCATCGAGCTGATCCCCCAGCAGGTCTCGGTCAACGAGTGGAACGACGCCAAGGCGCGCGGCACCTATCAGCTGGTCATCGACTCCGTCGGCCAGGGTCCCGCCCCGGACCCGTACTACCCGTACCGCAACCACTTCTCCACCGACAACACGGTCCCCGTCGGCGAGAACGGCAACCCGTACCACAACGTCACCCGCTTCTCGGATCCCGAGGTCGACGCCGCACTCGATGCCGCTGCGGCGACCGACGATCCCGAGGTCAAGAAGGGGCACTACTTCCTGATCCAGCAGCGGCTGGCCGAAGTGATGCCGGCGATCCCGGTGATGATCGGCTCGAGCCTGACGGAGTACAACTCCTCGAGGGTCACCGGCTGGCCCACCCAGGAGAACCTCTTCGCCTACCCGATGGCCTGGGCGGCGCCGGACAACTCCATGGTCCTCAAGGCCATCACCCCCGCCAGCTGACCCACCGGCCCGCGCCGCCCACCCCGCCCGGACACCGGCGGTCCAGGCGGCGCGGCCCGGGCGACGAAAGGATCTCGAGGCAGTGCACCTCCTGCGCAAGATCGGGTTCTACCTGGTGGCTCTCTGGGCCGCAGTGACCCTCAACTTCTTCATCCCCCGCGCCCTGCCGGGGAGCCCGGTGGACGCCGTCCTCGCGAAGCTCGCGCTGCGCGGACCGGTATCCCCTGAGACCCGCAGAGCGATCGAGGTGATGCTCGGAGCGGATACGGACCGATCGCTGTTCGAGGAGTACTTCGCCTACCTCGGCGGTCTGCTCTCCGGAGATCTCGGGGTCTCGGTGACCTACTTCCCGACCCCCGTCTCCCAGGTGGTGGGCCAGTCCCTGCCGTGGACCCTGGTGCTGGTGGGCCTGGCGACCACCTTCACCTTCATCCTGGGGATGGCGCTGGGCACCCTGGCGGGATGGAAGCGCGGGACCTGGCTCGACTCACTGATCCCCGCCACCACGATCCTGCAGGCCGTGCCCTACTTCTGGCTCGCGCTGCTGTTCATCTACGTGCTGTCGGTGAACCTGGGGATGTTCCCGATCTCCGGCGGCTACGACTACACCCTGGTGCGCCCGGCCTTCGACTACCCCTTCATCTCCAACGCCCTCTACTACGGGTTCCTGCCGGCGCTGACGATCGTGCTGTCCTCGCTGGGCGGCTGGCTGCTGGGGATGCGCAACATGATGGTCTCCACCCTCAGCGAGGACTACATCCTCACCGCCGAGGCGAAGGGACTCTCTCCGCGCCGCGTGATGCTCATGTACGCCGCCCGCAACGCGATGCTCCCCAGCGTCTCCGGCTTCGCGATCTCGCTGGGCTTCGTGGTCTCCGGCTCGATCGTGGTCGAGACCGTCTTCTCCTATCCAGGGGTCGGCTTCACCATGCTGCAGGCCGTGCAGAACAACGACTACGCGCTCATGCAGGGAATGTTCCTGATCATCACGGTGGCCGTGCTCGCGGCGAACCTCGTGGTGGACCTGCTGTACGGCGTCATCGACCCCCGCACCCGAGCGCGAGGCTGAGGAGCTCCCATGATCGACACCCCCGCTTCCCGTGGCGCCCGCTTCCGCGCCTCCCTGCGCCGCAACGCCACCCCCTCACTCGTGATCGGGGCAGGACTGGTCGTCGCGATCACCCTGTTCGGGCTGATCGCCCCGCTCGTCGTCGCCGATCCGCTGGCCATCTCCAGCGTGGGCATGTCTCCGCCGTCGGCCGAGCACCTGCTGGGCACCACCCAGACCGGGCAGGACGTGCTGGCACAGCTCGCCTGGGCCACCCGTGGCTCCCTGCTGGTGGGCATCATCGTCGCGGTCCTGGCGCTGTTCCTCTCCGCCTTCTTCGGGATCCTCGGCGGCTATCTCGGCGGCTGGATCGACGAGGGGTTCTCCCTGTTCACCAATGTCGTGCTGATCCTGCCGGGCCTGCCGCTGATGATCGTGATCGGCTCCTACGTCCAGCAGCGAGGCCTGCTGCTGATCGCCGTGATCCTCGCGATCACCTCCTGGGCCGCCGCGGCCCGAGTGCTGCGCTCGCAGACCCTCTCGATCCGCACCCGTGACTATGTGCAGGCCGCGAAGATCGCCGGGGAGAAGCCCCTCCGCATCATCGCCGTGGAGATCCTGCCGAACCTGCTGCCGGTGATGTCCAGCGGCTTCGTGTTCGCCCTGATCACCGCGATCCTCGGCGAAGCGGGCCTGAGCTTCATCGGTCTCGGCGTGGTGGGCACCCAGACCTGGGGCTCGATGCTGTTCTACGCCCAGAACGGCCAGGCCCTCACCCTGGGCGGCTGGTGGTGGTTCGTCCCGCCGGGTCTGATGATCGCGCTGCTGGGCTGCGGGCTGTCCCTGATCAACTTCTCCATCGACGGCATCATCAACCCGCGCCTGCGCACCGCCCCCAAGGCCGCGCGCAGCGTCCGCAAGGCCGAGAACGCCGACGACTCCGAGGCCACGACGAAGGAGGTCCTCGTATGAGCACCCCGATGACCGGGCCCGTCCCCCCGGACCACCCCGCCCACGAACCGGATCCGAATGTCGAGACCGCCTCCGCGATCGCGCGCGGCGAGATCGGCGACCCCGTCCTGGACAGCTCGCTCGAGGAGGGGCGCACCGGCGGCGACGTCTCCCCGGTGCTCGAGGAGCCCGTGCTGAGCGTGCGCGACCTCAACATCGTCTACGAGGTCGGCGAGGGGGTCCATGCTGTCAAGGACGCCTCATTCATCCTGCGCCGCGGAGAGATCCTGGGCCTGGCGGGGGAGTCCGGCTGCGGCAAGACCACCCTCGCCTACGGACTGAACCAGCTCCATCGCCCGCCCGCCCGCATCACCAGCGGCTCGGTCACCTTCCATGACCGCGTGAACGGCTCCGACGTGGACGTGCTGGCCTTGAAGGGGCCCGCGCTGCGCGCCTTCCGCTGGTCGAAGGTCGCGATGGTGTTCCAGGGGGCGATGAACTCCCTGAACCCCGTGCTCAGCATCCGCACCCAGCTCGCCGATGTGCTCATCACGCACCGGCCCCAGATGGAACGGGCCGAGCGCCGCCACCGCGGCGAGGAGCTGCTGGAGCTGGTGGGGGTGGACCGCGGCCGCATCGATGCCTACCCCCACGAGCTCTCCGGAGGCATGCGCCAGCGCGTGATGATCGCGATGGCGCTCGCGCTGGACCCGCAGCTGATGATCATGGACGAGCCCACCACCGCACTGGATGTGGTGGTCCAGCGCGAGATCCTCCAGGAGGTGCTGCGGCTGCGCAAGGAGCTCGGCTTCGCGGTCGTGTTCATCACCCACGACCTGCCGATGCTGCTGGAGATCTCCGACCGGATCGCGGTGATGAAGGCGGGACGGATCGTCGAGATCGACACCGCCGAGAACCTCTACTTCGAGCCCAGGGATCCCTACACCCGGCGCCTGCTGGGCTCCTTCCCCTCCCTGACCGGCGAGGCCGGGGACTTCGTGCGCGCCGGCTTCGGCGGAGAGCAGCACGCCGACCAGGAGGCCACCGCATGACCACGCTGACCGTCACCGACCTGCACAAGTCCTACCGGCTGCGCAGCGGGGCCCGCTTCACCACCCTCCAGGCCGTCAAGGGGGTGGACCTCGAGCTGCAGCCCGGCCGCACCGTGGCGCTGGTGGGCCAGTCCGGCTCCGGCAAGTCCACCATCGCGAAGATCCTCGTCCAGCTCGAGAAGCCCACCTCGGGCACCATCACCCTGGACGGGCAGCCGATCGGCACCCGCGGCAAGGGCCTGGCCCACTACCGCGACCACGTGCAGATGGTGTTCCAGGATCCCTTCGCCTCGCTGAACCCCTTCCACACCATCGGCCACCACATCGAGCGACCCCTGCTGCTGCACGGCAAGGCCACCCGCGCGAACGTGCGGCAGAAGGTGTGCGAGCCGCTCGAGCGGGTCAACCTCAGCCCCGCCGAGAGCTTCATCGACCGCAGCCCCCACGAGCTCTCCGGCGGGCAGCGCCAGCGGGTGGCGATCGCCCGCGCGCTCGCCCCGGAGCCGACGGTGCTGATCGCCGACGAGCCGGTCTCGATGCTCGACGTGTCCATCCGCCTCGGAGTGCTGAACCTGCTGGCGCGGCTGCAGCGCGAGGAGAACCTCGCGATGCTCTACATCACCCATGACCTGGCCACCGCCCGGCACTTCTCCGACGAGATCCTGGTGATGTACCGCGGCGAGGTCGTCGAGCGCGGCCCGGCCGACGATGTCATCCTGAACCCTCAAGCGGAGTTCACCCGGCAGCTGCTGCTCGCCGCCCCTGAACCGGGGAACAACCCGCGCTTCCTCGCCGAGGCCCAGCGCCGCGGCGTCCCCATGCCCGACCATCTGGCCCTCGCGAAGGAGACCCCGTGACCCTGACCAGCACCCCCAGCCGTCGGCCCCTGCACGAGGGCTGGCGTCTGAGCATCACCGACGGTCCCGCGCCCTTCGCGGTGCGCGAGGTGCCGGCCACCGTGCCCGGCACCCTGATCACCGACCTCCACGCCGCCGGGCTGATCGAGGATCCGTACCTGGACCGCCACGAGCACGACCTGCAGTGGACCGGCGAATGCGATGTCACCTACGCGACCCGCTTCGACTGGGCACCCACCGGCGCCGAGCGGGTGGACCTGGTCGCCGCCTCCCTCGACACCGCCGCCACGGTCGTCCTGAACGGCACGCGCATCGCCGAGGCGCAGAACCAGCACCGCTCCTGGCGCTTCGACGTCACCGACGCGCTGATCGAGGGCGAGAACCAGCTCGAGATCCGGTTCGCCTCCCCGCTGCGCACCGCCTGCGAGAACGAGCGGGTGCTCGGGAAGATGCCGGTGACCGGCAACGACCTGCCCTACAACGCGATCCGCAAGATGGCCTGCAACTTCGGCTGGGACTGGGGACCGGTGCTGGTCACCAGCGGGATCGCCGGCCCGATCGGCCTCGAGGAATGGTCCGGGGCGCGCCTGGCCGAGGTGCGCCCGCAGATCACCGTCGAGCCTGGTGCTGGCGCGCGCGGGCTCGTCGACCTCACGGTCCTGATCGAGCGTGCGGATCTGCTGGACGAGTCCGCGGTGACCGTCTCGGCGAGACTGCTGGACCCTGCCGGGAAGCAGATCGATGAGCTCTCTCGCTCCGATGCGCAGGACGAGCTCGACCTGCGGCTGTCGGCCGCGGACCCGCAGCTGTGGTGGCCGCGCGGTTACGGCGACCAGCCCCTGTACACCGTGGCGATCGAGCTGCGGGACGCCGAGCACCGGGTGCGCGATGCGCGCGAGCACCGGATCGGCTTCCGTACCGCCGGCGTCCTCGAGGAGCCCGACGAGATCGGCACCTCCTTCACGATCGTGGTCAACGACCGCCCGATCCTCGCCAAGGGTGCGAACTGGATCCCCGACGACTGCTTCCCGGTGCGCCTGACCGCGCAGGACTACCGCGCGAGCGTCACCGACGCGCTCGAGGCAGGGATGAACACCCTGCGGATCTGGGGCGGCGGGCTCTACGAATCGGAGCTGCTCTACGAGCTGTGTGACGAACTGGGGATCATGGTGTGGCAGGACTTCACCACCGCCTGCGCCGCCTACTCCGAGCTCGAGCCGCTGCGCAGCGAGTTCGAGGCCGAAGCCCGCGAGCACATCGTGCGCCTGGCGTGGCATCCGGCGCTGGTCCACTGGAACGGCAGCAACGAGAACGTCGAGGGCTACTACCACTGGGGCTGGCAGGAGCACATCCCCGAGGGCGCCGGCTGGGGGCTCGGCTACTACACCGAGCTGTTCCCCTCGCTGCTGGCTGAGCTCGACCCCACACGCAGCTACACCCCCACCAGCCCCTATTCGCGGCCACTGCCCGAAGATCCCCGCAACCCCGACCACGGCACCGTGCACAACTGGGTGGCCTGGGCCTCCGAGGAGGACAACGACTACACCCGCTACCGGGACACCATCCCGCGGTTCTCCGCCGAGTTCGGCTACCAGGGCCCGGCGAACTACGCGACGATCGCCCGCGCGATCACAGAGCGGCCCCTGGACGAGGATTCCGAGACGATGCTCTCCCACCAGAAGGCCGTGGGCGGACAGGACAAGCTGCGCCGCGGCATGGCCCCGCACCTGCCACCGGTCGAGGGCTTCGACGACTTCCACTTCGCGACCCAGCTCAACCAGGCCCGCGCGCTGATCAGCGGGATCGGCCACTACCGCTCCCACTGGCCGGTATGCGCCGGCACCATCGTGTGGCAGCTGAACGACTGCTGGCCGGTGACCTCCTGGGCCGCGGTGGATGGCGACCGACGCCGCAAGCTGCTCTGGTACGCGCTGCGCGAGGTGTACGAGCCGGTGCTGCTGAGCATCCAGCCCCGTGAGGCCAGCCCCGCGATCAGCCTCGGCAACGACACCGACGAGCCCCTGAGCGGAACCTTGCACCTGCGCCGACAGCGCCACGACGGCACTGTCCTCGCCGAGGCCACGCTCGACGCGCAGGTTCCCGCTCGCTCAGCGGCCACGCTGCCCGTGCCTGCAGAGCTCGCGACCGCCACGGACGCTGCCGACGAGGTGCTGCTGGTCGAGCTGGCGGGGACCGACGGGGACGGCGAAGTCGTGCGCACGGTGCACCCCTTCGCAGAGGACCGGGACTCCGCCCTGGTCGGTGACGCGGTCACCGCCACTGCACAGCCGGTCTCGGACGGGGTCGAGATCCTCGTGGAGGCCGCTTCGACCGTGCGCGACCTGTGCGTGCTGGCGGACAAGGTCGACCCCGCCGCCACGGTGGACCGCCAGCTGGTGACCCTGCTGGCCGGGGAGAGTACCCGCTTCCATGTGCGCACCTCCGCCACGGTGGACCCGAGGGCCTTCCTGGCCGATGATGTGCTTCTGAGCGCCAACGACCTGGTGGCACGGGCCCGTGCCCGCGACACCTGAGGAAGCGGGGAAGGGTATCCATGGCCACCATCGGGATCACGATCCCCGAGACCGTCTGGTCCGCACGCTCGGAACGGTTCTACACCCAGGTCCTGCATGGCCTCGAGGACACCGCGGTCTCCCAGGGCCACACCGTGCTCAGTCACGTCGCCGGCAGCCCCGGGGAGGAGATCGAGACGGTACGGCGCTGGGCCGAGCGCGACATGGTCGACCTGCTGATCCTCAAGGACCTCCTGGACGATGATGACCGCCTCCAGCAGGCTCATACGCTCGACCTTCCCTTCGTGGTGATCGGCGATCAGCGCCAGGGCGAGTTCTCCGCCGTGACCGTCGACAACGCCGGCACCATGCAACGTGTCCTGGAGGACCTGCACGGGCGGGGCCACCGGGCCATCGGCCACGTCGGCGGCCCCTCCCACCTGCTGCACAGCCGCTGGCGGTGCGAGGCATATTGGGAGTTCGTGCACGCCCGCGGCCTGCCCACGCTCTTCGCCGAAGGCGACTACGGGGCCGACAGCGGCACCGCCGCGACCCAGGCCCTGCTGGCTGACCCGCAGCGCCCCACCGTGATCGTCTACGACAACGACGCGATGGCGATCGCCGGCGCCCACTGGGCGGCCGCGGCCGGGCTGCGGGTGCCCGAGGACCTCTCGATCGTGGCCTGGGACGACTCGCCAGCCTGTCAGACCCATGAGCCGCCGCTGGCGGTGCTCGAGCACCATCCCCACCAGCTCGGCGTGGACCTCGCCCGCACTGCGCAGACCCTGCTCGCGGCTCCGGGCACCCCGGTGCGCGTGGCTCATGAGGTGCCGCGGCTGATCCCCCGGGGCACCCTGAGCACGCTGGACACCCTGGCGCCCTGAGCGCCCGCCCGTCGGTCGCCTGAGGCGAGCGCCGCACCCCGGCGAGGAGCGTGCCTCCGGCCCGGTGCGGACAGGAAAACGGGGCGAAAGCGCCTGGTCATAGACTCGCCGGCGTGACCACCCCCGAGGCGGCCGACCCCGCGACCATCCCTCCCCGCCGCCGCACGGCCGGCGCCCGCATCACCCTCACCCTCGCCGCCCTGGGGATGCTGGGCCCGTTCACGATCAACACCGTCTTCCCCGCGTTCACACAGATCGGGGAGGAGTTCGGTGCCTCCGACGTGGTGCTGCAGCAGCTGATCAGCGTCTACCTCGCCTCCTTCGCAGTGATGAGCGTGTTCCACGGCCCGCTCTCGGACGCGCTGGGCCGCAAGAAGGTGATGCTCGTGGGGCTTGCGATCTACATCCTGGCGATGTTCGGCGCGGTCTTCGCCTCGGGGATGGGCATGCTGATCGCGCTGCGGGTGCTGCAGGGCATGAGCGCCGGCGCCGCCACCATCGTCTCGCGAGTGGTGATCCGGGATCTCTTCGCGGGCGCCGAGGCGCAGCGGCTGATGGCGCAGGTGATGATGATCTTCGCGCTCTCCCCGGTGATCGCCCCGATGCTCGGCGGCTGGCTGCTGCTGCTGGGCGACTGGCGCTGGGTGTTCGTGGGCGTCGGCCTGTACGGGGTGGCCGTGATGGTGGCGACCGCGCTGATGCCCGAATCCCTGCCGAAGGCGGCCCGGATCCCGCTGCGGGTGGGCTCCGTGGTCGGAGCCCTGTGGGAGGTGGGACGCTCCCCGACGATGGTGCGGATTGCGCTCGCGACCGCTTTCGGGTTCGCGGCGCACTTCGTGTTCGTCGCCGCCGCCCCGATCATCGTGGTGCGGCTGCTGGGGCTCGGCGAGCAGGACTTCTGGGTGCTCTTCGGCCCGCTGATCATCGGCATGATGGCCGGGTCCTACCTGGTGGGGCGGGCGGCCGACGCGATGGAGCGCACCCGGCTGATCACGCTCGGCTACCTCGGCACGGTGGTGACCAGCGTGCTGAACCTGGTGCTGGTGATGGTTTTCCCGGATCCTTCCGGGCAGCTCGATGTGAGCCTGCTGCCGGTGCTGGTGGGCCCGATGCTGATGTCCTTCACCGCCTCGCTGTTCTTCGCCCCCATCCAGCTGGAGATCCTGGATCTGTTCCCGCATCAGCGCGGGGCCGCAGCATCGCTGGGCACCTTCTTCACCCTGGTCATGAACGCCCTGCTCTCCGGGGTGATCGCCCCGCTGATCACCGGCAGCCTCACCGTGGTGGCAGTGGTCGCGCTCGGCTACGTGGTGGTCGGGTCGCTCCTGTGGGCCTGGCATCTCGCGGAGAGTCGACGCCGACCCATGCGCGCTGCAGCTCCGCTCTGAGGCGCCGCACTGGGCCGCCGCGCTGAGTCGCCCCGCTGACGCCTCGCTCTGAGGCTCCCTCTGAGAGCCCGTTTCGCGCATTCCTTCTCCATTGCGGCGCTGAAGGGGGACGATGGGGTCATGTCCTTCGACCTGGATCCTCTCGAGCTCGTCGCCGCCGCGCTGATGGCCGTGCTGCTGTCCGTCCCGATCGCGTTCCCGCTGGCCGCCGGGATCATCGCCGGTCCGCGTCGGGCCTGGAGCGGGGCGGGGCTCGCGATGGGGGTCAGCCTGCTGCTGGGCGTGCTGCTCGCCATCGCGGCGTTCTTCATCGGGCCGGGGCCGTTGCAGACGCTCAGCGGCATCGGGCTGACGCTGGGGCTGCTGTGCGCGATCGCCGCTGCGGTGCTGGTCATCGTGCATGAGGATGGCAACACCCTCGCCATCGTCCTCGGGATCGTCGCCTGCGTGCTGATCGGCCTCGGCGAGCCCGGCGAGACCGTGGTCGCGATGCTCGGCATCAGCTCCTCGACCCTGGTGGTGCTCTCCTCGGTGGTGATCGGAGCGGTCGCCCTGGTGGCGATCGTCGGCTTCCTGGTCGCCGTCGCGGGCAGGGTGCGGGCGCTGCAGATCGGGGTGGCGGCGGCCGCGATCATCGGCGCGCTGATCAGCGTGTTCGGGATGTTTGGGATGCTGCTGTATGAGCTTGCGGGGGTCGATCTGCCGCAGCTGCCGCTGCTGGCCACCCTGATCACCGTGCTGGTCGCGCTCGTGATCGGCAGCGTGGTCGGTGGCGTGCTCGACATGATGCGGGCGCGGCGGCAGACGGCGACCGTCTCCGACGCAGGCTGAGTCGCCCGGGACGACGACCTCAGGCGAGGCCGGAGAGGCGAGCCCGCAGCGCACGGAACCACCGCAGCTCGTACTCGCTGCGGGGCATCGCCAGGGCGTGCTCGCACCAGCTCAGCACCTGCGACCGCTCCCATCGGCCCTCCCGGATCAGGCGCGGGATGATGTGCGCGCCGAGGGTGAGCCCGGGCGTCGTCTCGTCCCGCTGCGCGGCCGAGGCGCCCTTCTGCCCCGCCACCTCGAACAGCATCGGCAGCGTGGTGTCGATCAGGAGCGGGCGCTCGTCGAGGAAGCGCGAGAGGCCCGGCTGGGAGATCAGGAGCAGGACGGCGCCGCGCTGGACCAGCGGCGGAATCAGCCCGCTCTGCGCCCAGTCGAACATCGCCTCGATGCCCCGGTTCCGGTCCCATGCCTTGGGGTTCGTCTCGAAGCGCTCCGCCCATGCTTCGACGAAGGCCGGCAGATTCTCGGGGAACAGTCTCGGGATGATGTCCCGGGCTATGGGGAGCTCCACGGGATGCACCCTCGTCGCGGCCTGCGCCGTACGGGTCGCCAGCCGGGCGACGCATGCGGCGTCGTGGTGACCCGTGCGCAGGGTCCCGCTCCAGCGCCCCTGCTCATCGCGCTCCCCGATCGGCGCCGCGTCGATGGCATCTGCCGATTCCTTCACTGCATTCCACGCCCGGCGCCGCAGGGTCGCCGGAAGCGGCTCGAGCAGGTTGAGGATCTCGTGCGGGCGTCCGGTGCGGAGGGCAGCTCGGACTGCCCGATCCGGGGTGGACAGCGAGGACGAGGAAGTGCTCATCGCACAGGAATACCACGGGGCGCGTCCGCCCCGTGCGGATTACTCTGGGCGAGTGCGCGGATCAGCTCCGCGTCCCCGTCGGAGGAGAGCAGATGCCCATCACCGGAACCCTCGATACCGCAGGCCCCGACCTCGTGCTCACCCGCACCGTCGCCGCCCCCGCAGCCCGGATCTGGGAGCACCTGAACCGCTCCGAGCTGCTCGGCACCTGGTTCGGGACCTTCACCGGTGACCCTGCGAGCGGCTCCGTCATGGT
>NZ_JBQSWK010000029.1:0-55316 GCF_052377065.1 Brachybacterium sp. AOP42-C2-15 | reverse complement strand
GCGAGACGCCGTGGGCGTTGAGATAGGTCGCGTCATGGAGGTGCCATGCAGTAGTGGTGCAGCCCTCGCACTGCCCCTGGTGCGGGGCTCCGTCGTGCCACATGTGCTGGTAGACCACGAGCCGGTCGCGGCCTTCGAAGAGGGAGAGGAAGGGCACGGGGCCGACCGGGCCGGTCACCAGGGTGCTCCCGTCGACCTCCACCATCGGCAGCCGGCGCCTCGCCGCAGCGATCGCGTCCCCCTCGCGGGTGTGCGCCTTCTCCCGCACCAGCAGCTCGTCCCGGGTGGACTGCCAGGACGCCATGTCGACCACGGGCGGCAGGCCGGTGGGCTCCCTCGACGACGTACTCATCACTCGGCCTCCCCGGTGCGATCCCACGCCGTGCCGGGAGGCTCCGGCAGATAGGTCGGCACGTATTCGAGCAGCTGGAGGCCGCCGTCGAAGGTGCGGGCGGTGACGAGTTCGAGGGAGAAGTCCTCGAACTGCTCCCAGATCCGCTCGAGCCCGGTGCGCCCGGTGATCACCGGGAACAGGATGATGCGGAAACGGTCCATAAGCCCCGCCTTCAGCAGCGAGTGGCTGAGGCGGATACTGCCTGTCGTGGTCAGCGGTGAGGTCGCGGTGCGCTTGAGCTCCCTGACCGCTTCGACCGCATCGGTGCTGATCAAGGTGGTGTTCGGCCAGGCCAGAGGCTCCTCGAGGGTGGAGGAGAAGACGATCTTCGGCAGCTGCGCCATCTGGGCGAAGCTAGCTTTCTCCTCTTCGGAGACGTCGATCCGCTGCGCCTGCTCCGCCATCCTCGCCATCAATCGGTAGGTGGTGGCGCCCATCAGAGTCACCGAGTCCGGCTGCTCACCGAGCCAGGCGAGATACTCCGGGCTCTCGAGCCCCCACCAACCCGGCCAGCCCTCGCCGGCGGCGCAGCCGTCGAGGGAGAGGATGAAGTCCACCAGGAGCTCTCCCGCTCCCTCGCCGGGTGCCGACGCTCCGCTGGTCCTGCTGGTCCCGCGGGTCCCGCGGGCCCCGCGGGTGCCTCTGTCCTGGGGATTGCTGCTGGTGCTCGCATCGCTCATCGCGATCGCTCCTAGAGTCCGGTCCCGGCGTCCACCGAGGCTCGTTCCCCTCCACCCAAGCACTCACGGGCGCAACCGTCCATGGTCCGCAGCAGACGGGTCTCGCGGCGTCAACCCCTCGGGCCGCGCAGGCCTCGCAGCAGCGTCATCATCAGCCCCGCCGCGACCGCGATCCACGCGAGCACCGCGAGCACCAGCCCCGCGATCCCCACCCCCTCGACCAGCGGCAGGTGCTCCACCCGGCCGAGCCGCAGCGAGGCGACGGCGAACATTCCCAGGGGGAACACGATCGACCACAGGGACGGGACGTAGCGCAGCGGCACCCGATGGATCGCATGGCGCCAGAAGCCGGCGCCGGCCAGCAGCGGGTACTGCCACAGGGCGAAGCACCAGAAGATCACGACGGTTCCACCGATCAGCCCGCGGGCGGCATCGACCATCGGCACAGGCTCCATGGCGTAGATCCCGGCCCCGGCGACCACAGAGATCGCGAGCGCGCCCATCGCCACCCAGTAGGTGGGCTCGAACTGTCGAGGGGTGATCCCGAAGTGCACGATCCGCAGGATCACCAGCACCGCGATCCCGACGTACAAGATCGTTCCCACCGACCAGGCCAGCACCGTGAGCAGGCCCAGCAGGTTCGCATAGGCAGGGGTCGCCGGCTCCAGCCCGGACAGGCCGACGGCGAGTGAATGCGAGGCGACCGACCAGATGAACCAGCTGCCGTTGGTGCGGGCGAGGATCGGCTCTCCGTCCCGGGCCATCAGCACCTGCCAGGGCAGCACGTACCCCAGCACGATCCATATCGCGGCGGCCACCCCGAGCAGCACTACGGAGGCCGTGCCGAACCCCACCTGCTGCAGCCCGACGGCCACGACGCAGGCCGCGGCGACGATGGTGAAGTAGCCGAAGGCGATCTCGGGGTTCTTCGCGTCCGCACGCATCCGTGCCCGGTGACGGGTCCAGCGCAGCACGTACAGCACCGCCAGCACGATGCCGGCCAGGGCGGCGAGGACCAGCAGCCCCAGTGCCGCTGCGTCCGCCCCCACCATCCGCAGGCCGATCGAGACGATCCCGGTGCCCATCACCAGCGCGAAATAGCCCGGAGCGAGCCCGGCGAGCGCCCGCTCGGCGCGCACTGGGAGGCTCGGGGACGTCGTGGCGGAAGTGGACACAAGACCATTGTGCGACGGGAACCGTGACCTCTGACAACAGAGACGCTCATCCCAGCCCAGAGACCTTGCACCCAGTGCAACTTCACCCCTAGTGTCGAGCGCGGCGACGAATGCCGCCCGACGAGCGGGAAAGCAGCCCGATGGGGATCACGACAGGAGACGTTCCGAGCATGGGGCAGCACAACGAGGGGACCGACGGCGAAAAGGGCTCCGCACCGGCGGTGAACCCGAACCTCGTGATGGCGGTCCTGCTCGCGGGAGCCTTCGTCATCATCCTCAATCAGACCCTCCTGAACACGGCCCTGCCGGCGTTCATGGTCGACTTCGGCATCACCGCGAACACCGCTCAATGGGTCACCACGCTGTTCATGCTGGTCAACGGGATCATGATCCCGGCAACGGCGTTCCTGATCCAGAAGTTCACCACTCGCACGATGTTCTTCGCCGCGATGGTCATCTTCACCCTGGGGACGATCATCTGCGCCGCCGCCCCGGAATACCCGGTGCTGCTGCTGGGCCGGATCGTCCAAGCGGCCAGCGGCGGGATGATCATGCCGCTGATGCAGACGATCCTGTTCGCGATCTTCCCGATCCACAAGCGCGGCACCGCCATGGGCACCTTCGGACTGGTGATCTCCTTCGCCCCCGCGATCGGCCCCACCCTCTCCGGCTTCATCGTGGACCACTGGTCCTGGCGGTGGCTGTTCGTGATGATGCTGCCGATCGCGCTCGGAACCCTCCTCTTCGCGCGCTTCACCCTGAAGAACGTCACCGAGCAGACGAATCCACGCCTGGACGTGCTCTCGCTGATCCTGTCCTCCTTCGCCTTCGGCGGACTGCTGTTCGGCTTCAGCAATGCGGGCAACGTCGGCTGGCTGAGCCTGCAGGTGCTCATCCCCCTGATCGTCGGCGCCCTGACCCTGGTGTGGTTCGTGCACCGTCAGCTGCGGCTGACGGAGCCCCTGCTCGACCTGCGGGTGCTGAGCAACCGCATGTTCACGCTCGGCACCGTGCTGGGGATGCTGGTATTCATGGCGATGATCGGCGGGATGCTGATGATCCCGCTGTACATGCAGAACATGAGTGACTTCACCGCGATGGAATCCGGGATGGTGCTGCTGCCCGGAGCGGTGATCATGGGCATCATGTCGCCGGTGACCGGGCGGTTCTTCGACCGCTTCGGTGCCTCCGCGCTCGCGATCACCGGCTTCGCGGTGCTGACGGTGACCAGCTTCCTGCTGGCCCGGCTGACCGTGGACACGACCTTCACCTACATCGCGATCGTCAATGCCGTGCGGATGTTCGGCACCGCGATGGTGATCATGCCGGTGACCACCGCCGCGCTGAACCAGCTCCCGCAGCGGCTGATCCCCCACGGGGCCGCCGTGAACAACACCATGCGACAGGTCGCGGCTTCCATCGGCACCGGGGTGCTGGTGACGGTGATGACGGCCACCGCACGGGACCCGGAGGAGTACGGTGTGGCCGGTGCCATCCACGGGGTGAACGTGGCGTTCATCGTGGCCGGCGGGATCGCCGCAGTGGGCCTGATCGGTTCGTGCTTCCTGCGCGGCTCCCGGCCGACCCACGAGGTCACGGACGAGCACTGAGCTGCGCAGAGTCTGCCGAGGACGCCGCCACCCACGGCCCTGTGCCCCGCGAGACCCTTCTGGAACGTCCGGCCAGGACCGTACACTCTGAACTGTGACCACGCTCACGCCCGCTGTCGCGGAGGACAGGTTCGCCTCCGTGCTGCGCCTCGCGCACGAGAACGCCGCCACCCTGGACGTCGCCGACCTGGCGGCGTACGCCGGGTACAGCCGCTTCCATTTCTCTCGGATCTTCAGCGCCCGGGTGGGTATCGGTCCCGGCCAGTACCTCACGGCACTGCGGATCGATGCGGCGAAGCGAATGCTGCTGACCGGGAACGATGCGGTGATCGACGTGGCCGGTGCCGTCGGCTTCGACTCGCTCTCGAGCTTCAGCCGTCGCTTCCGCAGCACCGTCGGGGTCGCGCCGGGGCAGCTGCGCCGACTCGCCGACCGGATCAGCGACCGGCCGCCGCGCCCCTTCGCGCTGCTGCGCCCGCATCCTCAGGCGGTCCGCGTGCACCTGTCGCTGCCCGTGACGGCGCAGACGCGCGGCGACGCGTCGGTGTGGGTGGGCTGGTACCCGCAGCCAGCGCCGATCGGGCTGCCCCTCTCGGGTGCCCTCGTCTCCGGAGTCCCTCACGTGGATCTGCCGCTGTGCGAGGGGGCCCCGTTCCTCCTCGGATTCCTGGTGCCCGCACACGCCGACCCGCTGGACATGCTGGTGCCCGAGCAGCCAGTGGTGGCGGTGCACCCTGCACCGCTCATGGCGCCGGGCGAGGTGACGCTCGAGTTCGCCGCGGGAGGGTCAGCGTTGCGGCCGCCTCTGCTCTCGGCCCTGCCGAGCCTCTGCCGTCGCTGAGACCCGGGTGGCGCGGGGCCGCCCTCGCCCTCGAGCATCCCGGCACGAGCCGCACACACCTGGCCGCACACGCCAGGTCACCGTCCAGGTGCGCAGGATCGGACAAACCTGCGCGACCCGCCCCCTCTAGGTTGGGGGCACCAGGGCCCACGGGTCCACCGCACCCCAGGAGGAATGATGACTCGCAGCACCGGCACCAGCACCTGGCTCGATCTCAGCATCACCGACACCGACGCGGCGAAGGCCTTCTACGGAGGCCTGTTCGGCTGGGAGTTCGAGGACCTCGGCGAGAGCTTCAACCACTACCACCTGATCCGCAACGGCGGCGCCCTGGTGGGCGGGCTGATGAACGTCTCGGGCATGACCTGCCCGGCCGGTGATCCGCTGCCGCCAGAATGGGGCGTCTACCTCGCCGTCGACGACGCCGATGCCCGCACCGCGAAGGCGACGGCGGCCGGCGGCACGGTCATGGTCCCGCCCGATGCGATCAGCGACTCGGGGCGGATGTCGGTCGTCCTCGACGCCACCGGCGCGCCCATCGGCCTGTGGCAGGCCGGGAACCTCGAGGGCTACGAGTTCACGGGCACGCCCGGCTCACCGGTGTGGTTCGAGCTGATGACGCACAAGTACGACGAGGCCGCCGCGTTCTACACCGAGGTGTTCGACGCCCAGCTGGTGCCGATGGCGGAGGAGATGTCCGGGCCGGACTTCCGCTACGCCACCAACGGTCCCGGCGAGAGCGTGAGCTGGGGGCTGTGCGACGCGACCGGCATGATGCCCGAGGACGCCACCGGGTGGCGCGTCTACCTGGGCGTGGGCTCGAGCGATACCGCGATCGCCCGGGTGAAGGAGCTCGGCGGAACAGTGCTGGACGGACCGACGCCTTCCCCCTTCGGGACCATCGCCACGATCGCTGATCCCGAAGGCGCGACCTTCCAGATCAGCGCGATGGGCGAGGCCGAACCCGAGGGATGAGCCCCCACCGGCAGCACAGGTGGTCCCCGCCTGCTCGCTCCGGGGCCGGAGACGAGGACGGCGCTGCACCGCGCAGTGCAGGGCCGTCCTTCGCCTGCGAGACTCAGCGGGTCGCGTCGATGAGGAGCTTGCCGGATTCCGAACCCTCCATGCTCGCTTCGAAGGCCTTCCCCGCCTCGGCGAGCGGAAAGGTGCGGGCGATCTCGACGTGGAGCGCGCCGGCCGCGACCTTCTCGAGCAGGCTGCGCAGCCGTGCGCCGTCGGGCCGCACCCAGACCCAGCGCCCGCCGGCCTCCTCGACCGAGGGATCCGCGATCGAGACGTGCCGGCCGCCGTCGGCCAGGACCGCGAGGGTCTCCTCGCGCACCCCGCCCACGAAGTCCGCGACCGTGCTCACGCCGCCGGGAGCGATCTCGCGCACTCGCTCGACCAGGCCCTCCCCGTAGGTGACGGGCGTGACGCCGATGGCCTGCAGCTTCTCGTGGTTGCGCGCGGAGGCGGTGCCGATCACGGTTGCGCCGCGCTCACGGGCGAGCTGCGCGGCGAGATAGCCGACACCGCCGGAAGCGGCATGGATGAGCAGGGTGTCCTCCGCCGTCAGCTCCAGGGTGTCGAGGCTGCGCAGCGCCGTCAGCCCGGTCAGCGGCAGACCCGCGGCGGCCTCGAACTGCACGCCGTCCGGGATCGCGGCGACCGAGGTGGCCGGCAGCGCGACGTACTCCGCGAAGGTGCCGCCGTGGATGACGTCCTTGCGGCCGTAGGAGGCGACGCGGTCACCGGGCGTGAATTCGGGGGCGTCGGGGCCGACGGCCTCGACCACTCCGGCCACATCCCAGCCGGGGATCACGGGGAAGACCGCGTCGATCAGGGAGTCCAGGCCGCCGCTCATCACCTTCCAGTCGACCGGGTTGACGGAAGCGCGCTCCACCCGGATCAGCACGTTGCCCGGGCCGAGAGTGGGCAACGGGGCGTCGGTGAGCTCGAGAGTGGAGGGGTCGCCGTATTCGGAGTAGGTCATTGCACGCATGAGGGGGCAACGCGTCGCGGGGGCGGTGCATTCCCTGCGGGGTGTCAGGTACACGACGCATATGACGCTGCGTGACGCCGCACGTCCGAGATGAAACTCCTCCCCTGACTCGGAGGCGGTGGGAGGCCTACAGTGAAAGCCATGCTGTCCGACATCGCGCTCCGTGAGGCGTTCTCCCATTTCCCGCAGGGTCTGGTCCTGGTGGCCGCCGAGATCGGCGGAGTCCGACACGGGCTGATCGCCTCGACCTTCACCGTCGGCGTCTCCCTGGATCCGCCGCTGGTGTCCCTCGCAGTGCAGCACAGCTCGAAAACCTGGCCGGCCCTGCACGAACAGGGGCATCTCGGGGTCACGGTGCTGGGCCGTGCTCAGGCGCCGTTCGCGCGCCAGCTCTCGGCGACCGATCGGGGGCGCCGCTTCGACGGCATCGACGTGACGGTGGATCCCCACGGCGCACTCACCCTGCAGCACGCCCCCGCCTGGATGACCGTGCAGGTGCACGACCAGATGCGGGCCGGGGACCACGACCTGGTGCTGCTCGAGGTGCTCTCCATCGACAGCACCCCCGAAGCCGAGGCAGTGGTCTTCCATCGCAGCCGCTTCAAGGAGCTGGCGCACGAGGACCCTGCCGCCTGACACCCCTGGACGGTCAGCGGACAGGTTCGGGGTCTGACCCCGTGCCGCTCGGATCCTCAAGTGCGTCCGCCTGGTCAGCAGGATCCGCATCGTCGACGGAGACGACCTTGCTCTCCCCCGTCTCAGGGATCCAGCCGTCGGCCCATTCCCCGGTGTCGAAGTCGTAGCCGACAGGCTCGCCGTTCTCGTCAGTGCGCTGGTACCACTCGGTGAACTCCCCGTCGGTGGAGTCGACCACGGCGCCGGCGCCCTCACCCGGTTCGGTGCGGACCACCTGCAGGCTGAAGTCGTCGTCGAACTTGTCCACGCCGTCCACGACGGCGTTGTCGATCGCCGCCGCGGCGTACTGCTGGCGCAGGGTGAGGGGGTCGCTGCGCAGCTCCCGCAGCCAGGCCACGATGATCAGGAGCATCACCACGGCGAAGGGCACGGCGGTGATGATCACCAGCGACTGCAGCCCCTGCAGCGCGGTCTCACCGCCCAGCAGCAGCATCACCACCGCGATGCCGCCCATCACCACTCCCCAGAAGACCACGACCGGCTTCGGCGGGCTCTGGCTGCCCTTGGTGGTGAGGATGCCCATCACCACGGAGGCGGAGTCCGCTGCGGTGATGAAGAAGATCGCCAGGATGAACATGATCAGGATCGGCAGGAACTCCGCGAACGGCAGGTTCTCCACCATCGTGAACAGCACCTGGGCCGGGTTCACCGAGTCCATCTGGCCTAGCGAGCCGTCGCGGTACATCGAGATCGCGGTGCCGCCCATGATCCCGTAGGCCAGGAACAGCAAGGAGGAGGGGATGAGGATGACGCCGAGCACGAACTGGCGGATGGTGCGGCCGCGGGAGATGCGCGCGATGAAGACGCCCACGAAGGGCGACCACGAGATCCACCAGGCCCAGTAGTACACGGTCCAGGCGGACTGGAAGTCGAGGGTGTCCTGGCCCCATGAGGCCGAGCGCCCCATGAACTCGAGCAGCGAGCCGAGGTACTCCATCACGGCCGAGGGCAGCAGGTTCAGCAGGAACAGGGTCGGACCCAGGATGAACAGCGCTGCGGCGAAGCCGATCGTGAGCACGATGTTGGTGTTCGAGAGGTAGCGGATGCCGCGGGAGACGCCGGAGACCGCCGAGAGAACGAAGCCGACCGAGAGCACCGCGATGATCACGATCATCATGGTGTTGGTCAGTTCCGAGGCACCCGA
This sequence comes from Brachybacterium sp. AOP42-C2-15, assembly GCF_052377065.1. NCBI lineage: Bacteria > Bacillati > Actinomycetota > Actinomycetes > Micrococcales > Dermabacteraceae > Brachybacterium > Brachybacterium sp. AOP42-C2-15. The sequence goes on along the minus strand of NZ_JBQSWK010000029.1, from coordinate 46,774 downwards.
GACGATCACGAAGCCCTCGCCGATCTGCAGCACAGCGATGCCGAGCGCGGCGGCGGTACCGAACAGCGTCGCGATGATCGCGAAGATGTCCACCAGCTGCCCCGCCCAGCCCTCGGAGTGCTTCTTGCCGAACAGGCGCTCGAAGATCGAGGACATCAGCAGGGTGCGTCCACGCCGATAGGCCGCGTACGCCACTGCCCCGCCCACCAGGGCGTACATCGCCCAGGCGTGGAAGCCCCAGTGGTAATAGGTCTGTGCGAGAGCCGTGTGCAGCGCCTCGACCGATTCGGGCTCGTTCGTCAGCGGCGGCGGGGTGAGGAAGTATGTCAGCGGTTCCGAGGGTCCCCAGAACATCACGCCGATGCCGAGGCCGGCGGCGAACAGCATCGCCACCCACGAGAAGGTGGAGAACTCCGGGGTCTCCCCGTCCTTGCCCAGCGGGATCTTCCCGTACCGGGAGAAGGCCAGGATCAGCAGGGTCACCAGCACCACCGTGGCGACGGCGTTGAAGAGCCAGCCGAGGTGGGTCATGACCCAGGCATAGGCGACGTTCGCGACGTCGCCGACGCTGGTGGGGCTGACGATCCCCCAGATCACGAAGGCGACGGCGAGGACGCCGGCGACGCCGAACACGATCTTGTCGATGCTGTAGCGACGGCGCTGCTCGTCGATGCCGATCCCCGGCACCAGGGCCGGGTGAATGTCATGGGGGTACTGGGGGCGGGAGTAGTCGAAGCTCGCCAGCGGGTTGCCGGGTGGGCGCCCTGGGGATCCGCCGCGCTCGCCCTTCTCCCTCGGGGCGGTGGGCTCGTCCAGGTTCGTCACGTCGTGACTCCGTTCGGGTGGGGAAGGCGGGACGGTTCCAGTACGGCGGGCCGCGAGACGGAGTCATCGCGTGCAGTCGCCGGCTGTTTTCCGACCGCTGCGCGTCGCACGCCGCAGGCATTCGAGCGCCTACTGTAATCAGCGAATCCGCTGCCCGGGACAGGAGACGGCGATCTCACAGCTCGGCGAGCGTCCCGCTCTCGACGTGCCAACGGCGGTCGGTGCGCACTGTCTCGAGCATGCGCCGGTCATGGGTGACCAGCAGCAGGGTGCCCTCATAGGACTCCAGCGCCTGCTCGAGCTGCTCGATCGCGGGGAGGTCGAGATGGTTGGTGGGCTCATCGAGCACCAGCAGGTTCACGCCGCGGGCCTGCAGCAGGGCGAGGGCGGCACGGGTGCGCTCCCCCGGTGACAGCTCAGCGGCGGCACGGCCCACGTGGTCGGCGCGGAGCCCGAACTTCGCCAGCAGGGTGCGCACCTCAGCCGGGGACTGCTCCGGCAGCTGGGCCTCGACGGCGTCAGCGAGCGGGATAGACCCCATGAACAGCGAGCGGGCCTGGTCGATCTCGCCGATCCGCACGCTCGCGCCGAGCGACGACGACCCCTCGTCCACCGCGCGCCTGCCCAGCAGCGCCCGCAGCAGCGTCGACTTGCCCGCTCCGTTGGGCCCCGTGATCCCGATCCGCTCCCCGGCGGCGACCTGGGTCGAGATCGGTCCGAGGGTGAAGTCGCCCTGCCTCACCACCGCGCCGGTGAGGGTGGCGACCACGCTGCTCGAACGCGGTGCGGCACCAATCGTGAACTGCAGCTGCCATTCCTTGCGGGGTTCCTCCACCTCGTCCAGGCGCGCGATCCGGCTCTCCATCTGGCGCACCTTGCGGGCCTGCTTCTCGCTCGACTCGGACTGTGCGCGGCGGCGGAGCTTGTCATTGTCCGGGGACTTCTTCATCGCGTTGCGCACGCCCTGGCTGGACCATTCGCGCTGGGTGCGGGCTCGGGAGACGAGATCTGACTTCGTCGCGGCGAAATCCTCGTACTGCTCGCGGGCATGACGGCGCACCGTGGCCCGCTCCTCGAGGTAGGCGTCGTAGCCGCCGCCGTAGAGGCGGTGGGAGTTCTGGGCGAGGTCGAGCTCGAGCACCTCGGTGACACAGCGAGCGAGGAACTCGCGGTCGTGGCTGACCAGCACCACTCCCCCGCGCAGTCCGTGCACGAAGGTCTCGAGCCGCTGGAGCCCATCGAGGTCGAGGTCGTTGGTGGGTTCGTCCAGCAGCACCAGGTCGAAGCGGCTCAGCAGCAGCGCGGCCAGTCCCACCCGGGCGGCCTGACCGCCGGAGAGTGAGGTCATCTCGGTGTGCTGCACGCCCTGGGCCTCGTAGGGCAGCCCGAGATCCGCGAGCACCGCGGGGATCCGCTCCTCCAGATCTGCGGCGCCGCTGGCGAGCCAGCGCTCCAGGGCGGTGGCGTACACATCAGCCGGGTCGGGGCCGCCGCGCGGCGACTCCTGCCCGAGGGCGGTGGCCGCCGCGTCCATCTCCGCGGTGGCCTGCGCGCAGCCGGTGCGGCGGGCGATGTAGCCGGCGACGGTCTCGCCGTCACGGCGTTCGTGCTCCTGCGGCAGCCAACCCACGAAGGCGTCCGACGGCGAGAGGGAGAGGGCACCGGCGTGCGGGGCATTGACCCCGGCGAGCAGGCGCAGCAAGGTGGACTTGCCAGCACCGTTGGCACCCACCACGCCGATCACGTCCCCGGGCGCGACGGTGAGGTCGAGATCCTCGAACAGGACACGGTGGCCGTACCCGCCGGCAAGGCCGTGGGCGACGAGAGTGGCGGTCATCCGCACATTCTCCCACTGCGGCGAGCAGCACTCGCCGCCGCTGCCGCGTGGAGCTCCGGGTGATGACCCTTCTGCTCGCCCTGCGGTAGTTCACTTGTCAGCCATCGGCTGCATTGTGGACAGGTGTCGGACTGCTGGAGGGACGACGCACCTCCCTCGCGCCGACCCACCCGGTCCAGTCGCGAGCTCGCCTCTGCGGAAGGACCCCTCATGCGCTTCACCCCTGACCTGGCCGTCGCCTTCGGCGACTGGATCAAGCGCGACCGGATCCGGCGCGCCCTCATCGCCGCTCGGCCCGAGCTCGCCGGCACCCTGATGCTCGACGCCCAGCGGCCGCTGCTGCGGATCCCTCGCAAGAGCGGAGCGGTGGTGGTCATGGCAAGGATGCATGAGGCAGAGCCGACCTCGTGGGTCGTGGGGATCTCGGACGCTTCAGCACCGGTGCTCCACGAGCTCGACTCCGCCGACGACGTGGTGGCGCTGACGCTCGATCTGCTGGCCCTGCCGATTCCGACTCCCGACGGGACGGAGCCCCGCCTGCGGGGCTGACCGCTCGCGACCGACGAGAGCCACCTCACGCCATGGCATCACGTGGACACTTATCCGAAATGTCCGACTTTTGGCGCATGATGGGGGCGTGCTCCTGCGCAGCATCGGCAGGCAGCTCCCCCGCGACGGCCGCTCCCGGCCACCGCGATCACTCGCCCCTGTGGAAGGACCTGCATGCTTTTCACCCACGACATGGCAGCTGCCTTCGGCGACTGGCTCGAGCGTGAACGGATCCACGATGCTCTCGTCAGAGCCCGTCCCGAGTTGGACGGCCGGCTCATGCTCGATGAGGAGCGGCCCCTGCTGCGCATCCCGCTGCCCCACGGGGCAGGCATCGTCGTCGCGAAGACGGACGGGGAGTCGAGCGCCGGTTGGGTCCTCGGCATCCCTCATCCGCAGTCCCCCGCCCTGCACGAGACGAGCTCGCTCGGAGAGCTCGTCGGCCGGGTGCTCGAGGTGCTGGACACCTGGGGCGGCCCCGACGGCAGATCCCTGCGGGACTGACGAGGGCGCCTCGACGCGACGGCGCCGTGACCATATTGTCACGCCGCGGGCTCAGACCGTCCAAGAGCTCTGCGAAGAACCGGGCGGCTTCGTCTGCGATGCATCCCCGGGCGTCACCCCGGAAGTCACCACATGACGGCATGCGACAGCTCTCTGGCCTCCACGCTCTGCGGCTCCTACAGTCGGCCATCACCCACCGTAAGAGTCCACGAAAGGCCCGCTATGACCACGATCGCTGAGCTCCGTGACCGCTTCTCCCCCGTGCTGACGTCCATCGCCGCCGGCACCCTGGACCGGGAACGGGACCGGACCCTGCCGGTGGCCGAGGTGCGCGCCCTCGCCGACGCCGGTCTCGGGCGCGTGCGGCTCCCCGTGGACGCCGGGGGCCTCGGCGCGACGATCCCGCAGCTGACCGCGCTGCTGGTCGACCTGGCCGCCGCGGACTCCAACCTCCCGCAGATCTGGCGCGGACACATCGCCTTCGTCGAGGATCTGCTGGTCACTCCGCACACCGAGTTCCGCGATCGGTGGCTCGCGAAGATCGCCGACGGCGCGGTGATCGGCAATGCGTGGTCGGAGATCGGCTCGGTGGAACGTGGCTCCTTCGGCACTCGGCTCACTGTCGACGGCGAGCACGCTGGGGTGACCGGGCAGAAGTTCTACACGACCGGCTCGATCTACGCCGACTACTCCGACACCCTGGTCGAAGCGGCGGACGGCGGCCAGCACATCGCCGTGGTCCCGCTCGCCCAGCCCGGGGTGCGCATCAGCGATGACTGGGACGGCTTCGGCCAGAAGCTCACCGGCACCGGCACGATCATCTATGACCACGCCCGCCTCGAGGCCCGCGATGTGATCCCCTTCGCCGATCGCTTCGACTACCAGACGGCCGTCTACCAGCTGGTGCTGCTCGCCGTGCAGGCGGGGATCGCCTCTGCCATCGAGACGGATGCGGTCGCGGCAGTAGCCGCCCGCACCCGCACCTACAGTCACGGCAACGCCGATCGGGTCCGGGAGGATCCGCAGATCCTCCAGGTGGTCGGGGAGATCTCGGCCGTCGCGCATACCGCGAGCGCCCTCACCGCTCAGGTGGCCGACGCCGTGCAGGCGGCGCACGACGCCGCGCTGCACGGAGGAGAACAGGCGCGCGCCGCCGTGGTCGAGGCGGAGATCGCCTCGGCCCGTGCCCAGGTCGTCACCTCGCGACTGGTGCCGGAGGCGGCGACCCGACTGTTCGACGCCCTGGGAGCATCCGCCGTGCGCGAGACTGCGGCGCTGGATCGCCACTGGCGCAACGCTCGCACCGTCGCCTCCCATAATCCGTGGGTGTACAAGGCCAAAGAGATCGGCGCGTGGGAGGTCAACGGCACCGAGCCGGGGTTCCAGTGGGCGATCGGCACGGTGAGCGGCCAGTCCCCGGAAGCGAGCTTCGCTTCCGCGGTGCCCGTCGACTCCACGGCATCCGTCGACTCCACAGAGTCCGTCGATTCCCCGGTGCCCGTCCATTCCACGGTGTCCGTCGGCGCCTGATCGTCGCCCGGCCGACGGGGACCAGGTCACTCCCCGTCGGTCGGCTGCGGCGCCCGGACGAGGGCGCTAGCGCAGCAGGCGTGAGAGCAGGCGGTGCGCGGCGCGTCGGCCCGCACGCTCCCCCATCGCTTCCGGCCCTCGCTGGGCGGCACGGACATCGCCCCGAATCCGTCGTGCGCGGAACAGCCAGTTCAGCATCTGCACCTCCTGATGGTGGTCGCCCTCGACCGTACCGGCTACCGGGCGGGCAGGCCCAGACCCAGACCCAGACCCAGACCGCGCTCGATACGATGCGGACTCTGGCCACACCCCGTTCTCCCCTCTCGAAACAGGTGCCCGATGCCCGATCGTTCCCAGTCTCTGCAGCGCCTCGGCTTCCTCACCATCGGGCTGTTCGATCCGGAGGACCCCGCCGCCGGGCACGAGTCGACGTTGCGGATCATCGAGCTCGGTGAGGAGCTGGGGTTCGACAGCGCCTGGCTGCGCCACCGCCACCTGCAGTTCGGGATCTCCTCCCCCGTGGCCGTGATGGCCGCGGCCAGTCAGCGCACCCGACGGATCGAGCTGGGCACCGCGGTGACCCCGCTGGGCTGGGAGAACCCGCTGCGGCTGGCCGAGGATCTCGCCACGGTGGACGTGCTCTCCGGGGGCCGGATCAATCCAGGGGTCAGCGTGGGCACCCCGATGCAGTACGAGACCCTCAAGCATGCTCTCTACCCGCACACCGCAGAGCTCGAGGACTTCAGCAAGGCCCGGGTGGAGCAGCTCGCCGGCTTCCTCGCCGGTGAGCCGGTGCGGGACCTCTCCGGCAAGCAGGGCGTGGTCGAGGAGTACTCCTCCCGGGTCGAGCCGTACTCCCCCGGGCTGCGAGACCGGCTCTGGTACGGGGCCGGCAGCATGAGCTCAGCGGCCTGGGCCGGGAAGCATGGGCTGAACCTGCTCAGCAGCAGCGTCATCTTCCCCGACCAGGGGCAGGATCCGGACTTCGCCGCCGTCCAGGCCGCTCAGATCCGGGCGTTCAGGGAGGCCGCCACGGCACATGCCCCGAATGCCGCTGCCCGCGTCTCCCAGGGCCTGGTCGTCATCCCCACGGACTCGGCGAGCCCGGAGCAGCGGGAGAAGTACCGGGACTATGTCCAGGAGCGACTGCCTCGCACCCACAGCCCGCAGGGACCCCGCGGCATGATGTTCGCCCCGGATCTCCTGGGCACCAGCCAGGAGATCGCCGAGCAGCTCTGGGCTCACGCCGGATTCCGCGAGGTGGACGAGGTCGCCTTCGCCCTCCCTTTCAGCTTCGAGCACGAGGACTACGTGCAGATCCTCACCGATATCGCAACGCGGCTCGGTCCGCTGCTGGGCTGGTCACCGCGGTCTGAGTGACCGCTCCTGCTCATCCCGCTCAGGACTGATGCCACACATCACCGTCACCGTCAACCAGGAGGCGACCTTCCCAGATCTTTCGTGCTGACCGTTCCGTAGCCACGAGGTCAGGGAGGATGATGCCGCCATGACCACAGTGAGCACCTGTCTCTGGTTCGATGGCGACATCGACGAGGCCGCCGAGTTCTACGTCTCCCTGCTGCCCGGCTCGAAGCTCCTGGGCCGCAGCGTCTACGAGGCGGGCGGCGGACCACCGGACGGTCCCGATATGACCGGTCAGGCGCTGACCGTGGAGATCGAACTCATGGGTGTCCCGTACATGCTGCTCAACGGCGGGCCGCAGTTCCCCCTCTCCGAAGCGGTCTCGATCGTGGTCACCGTCGACTCGCAGGCGGAGATCGACCGGCTGTGGGAGGCGCTCGTCGCGGCGGCGGGCGCGAGTCGCAATGCGGGTGGTGCGTCGACCGGTTCGGGCTGTCCTGGCAGATCGTGCCGCAGCAGCTCACCGCCCTGCTCACCGGGCCCCACGCCGAGGCGGTGACCGCCGAGCTGATGACCCAGGTCAAGCTCGACATCGCGCGTCTGGAGGCCGCGGCGGGCTGAGTCCCGGCTCCCCGGCCTCTCGGTCGGACCACTTCCGAACGGTGCCGCGCTCTGCTAGGAACGACGACATGACTGTCTACGGCTTCCATGCCTCCCACGAGCAGATCTCCCCGCGCCAGCTGCTCGCGGACGTCCAGCTGGCCGAGCAGGTCGGATTCCAGGCGGCCATGTGCTCGGACCATCTCGAGCCGTGGTCGCAGAGGCAGGGGCATGCCGGGATGGCTTGGCCCTGGCTGGGCGCGGCGCTCGCCACCACCGAGCTGACCTTCGGCACCGTCACCGCCCCCGGGCAGCGCTACCACCCCGCGATCGTCGCCCAGGCGATCGCCACCCTCGGGCAGATGTTCCCGGGACGCTTCTGGACCGCGCTGGGCACCGGCCAGTTCGCCAATGAGCACGTGACCGGGCAGGGGTGGCCCCGCAAGGACGTCCGACAGCAGCGCCTCGAGGAGAGTGTCGAGGTGATCCGTCGTCTGCTCGCCGGCGAGACGGTCTCCCACGACGGCCTGGTCACGGTCGAGGAGGCGACCGTCTGGGAGCTCGCCGAGCCGCGGCCGCCGCTGATCGCGCCGGCGATCAGTGTGGCCACCGCGATGCGCGGGGCGCGCTGGGCCGACGGGCTCGCGACCATCAACCAGGATCCGTCCCTGCTGCGCGAGATGCTCGACCGCTGGGCGGATGCCGGTGGCGCGCCGCACCGCATCCTCCAGGTCCACCTGGCCTGGGCCCCGACCGAACAGGAGGCGTTCGCTGTGGCGCACGACCAGTGGCGCTCCAACATCTTCCCCTCCCCCGCCTCCACCGACCTTCGCGTGGCGACCTACGACGCGGTCAGCGAGCACGGAGTCGGCTCCGAGCAGCTGCGCGAGGCGGTGCTGGTCTCCTCCGACCTCGGCGAGCTCACCGAGCAGATCCACGACTTGGCGTCCCTCGGCTTCGACGAGGTGTACCTGCACCACGTCGGCCAGCAGCAGCGACCGTTCCTGGAGGCCTTCGGCGAGAAGGTCCTGCCCCAGCTGCGGTGACCGACCGCCCGCAGTGAGGGCCCCGCACCCCGGCCCCGTTCCCGTCCCCGTGAGGAGACCCCGTGCTGAAGACCGAGACCTCGGACCAATGGTGGAAGTCCGCCGTCGTGTACTGCCTGGACATCGAGAAGTTCTTCGACGGCAACGACGACGGCGTCGGCGACATCGACGGCCTCTCGCAGCGTCTGGACTACCTGGCCGGACTCGGGGTGACCTGTCTGTGGCTGATGCCGCTGAACCCCACCAAGGGCCGTGACGACGGCTACGACATCATCGACTACTACGGCGTGGATCCCCGTCTGGGCGACCACGGCGACCTGGTGGAGCTGCTCCGCACGGCGAAGGACCGCGGGATGCGCGTGATCATGGACCTGGTCGTCAACCACACCTCCCACCAGCATCCGTGGTTCACAGCGGCTCGCTCGTCCCGCGACAGCCCGTACCGCGACTACTACGTGTGGCGGGACGAGCCGCCCGAGGACACCTCCGACCAGGTGGTCTTCCCCGACGCAGAGGACTCGCTGTGGACCTACGACGAGAAGGCCGGCCAGTACTACCTGCACAACTTCTACTCCGAGCAGCCGGACCTCAACATCACCAATCCGGCGGTGCAGCAGGAGGTCGCGAAGATCATCGGGTTCTGGCTGCAGCTTGGCCTGGACGGCTTCCGGGTGGACGCGGTGCCGTACTTCATCGAGAGCCGCGGCATCGTGCCGGACGCCTCCGCCGACTACTCCGACCCCCACGAGTACCTGCGCAGCCTCTCCGCTTTCATCGGCCGCCGACGCGGCGATGCGATCCTGCTCGGCGAGGTGAACCTGCCCTACGAGGAGCAGATGGCGTTCTTCGGGGGCGACGACGCCGATGAGCTGACCATGATGTTCGACTTCGAGCTGATGCAGCGGATGTACCTGTCGCTGGCTCGGCATGATGCCACCGAGATGGCGCGCACACTGAACCGTCGGCCGTCGCTGAAGCCCACCCGGCAGTTCGCGACCTTCGTGCGCAACCACGACGAGCTCACGCTCGACAAGCTCAGCGAGGACGAGCGCCAGGAGGTCTTCGACGCCTTCGGGCCCGAGGAGGAGATGCAGCTGTACGGTCGCGGGCTGCGGCGACGGCTGCCTCCGATGCTCGACGGCGATCCTCGGCGGCTCACGATGGTCTACTCGCTGCTGTTCGCCCTGCCCGGCACGCCGGTGCTGTTCTACGGCGAGGAGATCGGCATGGGCGAGAACCTCGACATCCCCGGTCGACTCTCGGTGCGCTCCCCGATGCAGTGGACGGCGGGCAAGAACGGCGGCTTCTCCGTCGCGAAGCCGTCCGCTCTCGTCGCCCCTGTGACCGGGGGACCCTACGGGGCAGAGCACGTCAACGCCGAGGATCAGCGCTCCGACCCGGACTCGCTGCTGTCCTTCATCGGGCAGCTCGCCCGCCGCTACCGGGAATGCCCCGAGGTCGGGATGGGCGACTACGAGGTCCTCGCGTCGGACGCCCCCGCGGTGCTCGTGCATCGCTGCACCTGGAACCCCTTCGGCGGCGGCACCTCCTCCTCCGTGCTGGTGCACAACCTCGCACCCGCGGCCACCACGCTGACCGTCCACGTTGCCGAGGTCGAGGACGGCACCGAGGTGCTCGACCTCTTCAGCGGCGAGCGGCACACCATCGGTCAGGAGGGGCGGCTCACCCTGGACGTCGGCGGATACGGCCACCACTGGCTGCGACTGCTGCTCACGGGGGACCGACGGCTGCGGTGACGAGGACCGACGACTGCGGTGCCGGGGCCGGGTGCCTCAGCCCTGATCGCCGCGCAGCCGGTCGATGTGCTCGGAGGCCTCGACCCCGCTGCCGAATACCTGGCGCGGACGGCTGCTGCAGGTGGAGACCACGCGCACCGGCACCACGCCGCCGCTCACAGCAGCAGCGCGAGCACGAAGTTCCATACGCAGATGACGGCCAGCATCCCCAGGCTCGGAGCGATCGCCCGGCGCAGGATCTCGCCCTCCCGGCCGGACAGGCCCACCGCGCCAGCGGCGATCGCGATCGACTGCGGGGAGATGACCTTCGCGGTGGTGCCGCCGGCGGTGTTGCCGCCCACCAGCAGCGCGGGCGCCGCCCCGATGCCCTCGGCGGTGGCGACCTGCAGCGGAGCGAACAGGGTGTTGTTGTTGACGACGGAGCCGGTCAGGAACACCCCGATCCAGCCGATCACGGGAGCGATCAGCGGGAACAGCGGTCCGACGGCGGCCAGCGCCGAGCCCATCGAGGTCGAGCCCCCGGAGTAGTTGGCGATGTTGGCGAGCACCAGGATCACAGCGATCAGCACGATCGCCTTGCCCAGGCTCTTGAGGGTGCCGCCCAGCTCGCGGAGCAGCTCGCGCAGGGAGACCTGCGGGGTGGTGAGGAAGGAGAGGATCACGGCGAGCAGGATCGCGGTACCGGTGGCGCCGAGGATCGAGACGTTCCAGGTGTACTCGACGAGGTCGCCGGCGGCGGTGGAGACCTCCCCGGTCAGGCCGGGCAGCGGGACGCGGAGGGTGGTGGCGGCGAGGGCGCCGGTGGCGAACAGCTCCTTCACCGGGGGCAGCGACCATAGCAGGATGAAGCCGGAGAGGATGTAGAAGGGGCTCCAGGCCACCACCACCTCGTGGAAGCTGTGCTTCTCGGCCTCGGGGATCGGGGAGTCGTTCTCGCGGTAGATCCGTCGCGGCTTCCACACCCGGCTCACGGCGAAGACGGCCACCATCGCCGCCAGGCCCGCGCCGATGTCCGCCAGTTCGGGGCCGAGGAACCACAGCACCCCGCCCTGCACCCCGCTGAAGACCACGGAGACCACCAGGGTGAGCGGGAAGGTCTCGCGCAGTCCCCGCAGCCCGTCCATCATCACCACCAGCAAGAACGGGATCAGGAACGTCAGCGGCTGCAGCACGATGACCAGAGCGCGGGAGAGCTCCATGACGTCCAGGCCGGTCACCTGGGCGCCGACCAGCACCGGGATGCCGATCGCGCCGTAGGCGCCGGCACCGGCGTTCGCGACCAGCGAGATCACCGCGGCCCTGATGGGCGTGAAACCGAGCTGCACCAGCAGGGCGGCGCAGATCGCGATGGGGACGCCGAAGCCTGCCACCCCCTCGAGGAAGGCGCCGAAGCCGAAGCTGATCAGCAGCACCTGCACCCGCTGGTCAGCGGAGATCGCTCCGATCGAGGAGCGGATGATGTCGAAGCGGCCCGAGAACACGGCCAGGCGGTAGAGCCACACCGCCATCACGATGATGTAGGCGATCGGCCAGATCGCGGTGAGCAGGCCGGAGAGCCCGGCGCCGGCCACGGCCGAGGCCGGCATGCCGAAGACGAGCAGTGCGACGAGCACCTCGACCACCAGGGCGATCAGTCCCGAGATCACTCCCGAGAGCTTGAAGACCACCATCAGGAGGAGGAAGACGAGGATGGGCAGGGCGGCGACCAGCGCGGAGAGCGTCAGGTTGCCGAGGGGGTCGATGGATTGCATCCACATGTGCGGGGTTCCTCTGGATCGGGGCCGGGGACGGTGTCACGCCGGCGGGCACGAGGGGATCGACCCGCGGCGACCGGATCGCGGTCCCCGGGGGTCGGGGGTGGGGTCATCCGCGGGAGTCCCTCGCTCCTCCCGTGGATCGCGACGGCGGATCAGTCGCGCAGGTCCGCGGCGACCTTCTCGAGCGCCGCGGCGGACTCGCGCAGCTTCGCGATCTCCTGCTCGTCGAAGGGGGTCTCGTAGATGGGGTGGGCGCCGGAGGAGTTGACGATGCTCGGCACGGACAGCGCGACGCCGTCGATGCCGTGGAAGTCGGAGAGCACCGTGGAGACGTTCAGCACGGCGTTCTCGTCGCCGAGGATCGCCTCGACGATGCGGGCGCTGGACAGGCCGATGGCGTAGTTCGTGGCGCCCTTGCCCTGGATGACCTTGTAGGCGGCGTCGCGCACGTCGACCGCGATCTGGTCGAGCTGTTCGGGGGTGAACATCGGCGTCCGGTCCTCGCCGGTCCAGTCGAGGATCGGCACCGCATTGATGCGGGCGGCGGACCACAGCGGGAACTCGGTGTCCCCGTGCTCGCCGACGATCTGGGCGTGCACGCTGGTGGACGCCACGTTCGTGCGGCGCGCGATCTCCCACCGCAGCCGCGAGGAGTCCAGCACGGTGCCGGAGGAGAAGACGCGCTCGGCCGGGAGCCCGGAGCCCTCGTGGGCGAGCATGGTCAGCACGTCGCAGGGGTTGGTGACGATGACGAAGACGGCGTCGGGCGCGACCTCGAGAGTCTGACGCATGAGGGAGCGGACGATCTTCGCATTCGTCGCGGCCAGTTCGATGCGGGTCTGGCCGGGCTTCTGCTTGGCACCGGCGGTGATGACCACGACGTGCGATCCCTCGGCCACAGCGATGTCCGAGCCGCCGATGATGTCGCCGCCGCGGGTGAACAAAGTGCCGTGGGCGAGGTCCAGCACCTCCGCCTCGGTCTTCTCGGCGTTGATGTCATACAGCGCGACGTGGCGGGCGGACCCGCGGATGAGGGCCGCGTAGGCGACGCTGGAGCCGACGGCGCCGGCTCCGATGACGGTGAGTTTTGAGTTCTCGATCATGTTGTCATGTTAGTAAGAAGGCAGGGCGTACCTCAGGGACCAAGGCCCTTACCGTGTGGTCGGCCCAGGCCCATCGCTCCGGCCCGGCTCGTGGCCCGGCCCGAGGCGACGAGGTGCATCGACTGCGCGCCGTGAGCCCGGCCGTCGGGACGATGCGGCCCGGCGCCGAGCAGCTCCCCCGCGCCGCGCCTGCGCTCGCGGCCCCCGCGAGATGCCGATGGATCTGCGCCGTGCCGGAGGGCCCCGGTTCGCGGCGAACCCGAGGCTCTTCGACAAGGGCGGACTCCTGACGGACCTCGGAACCGTCCCCTCGTCTACACGCTGCGATCCCCAGCACCGGACACAGGTGCCGACCCCTGCCGACTCGGGCGCATGGAGATGACCAGGTAAGTGCTGAGGATGCCGCCCCCGAGGAGTGCGATCGCGATGAGCACCCAGTGCCCCAGCGCGGGGTCGATCAGCTCGAGGACATAGATCAGGACGGCCGCGAGCGCGAGCACGATCCCCTCCATCACGGCGAACGCGATGAAGAAGCGCTGCCGCTCCTGCTGGACGCGACGGGAGTCGGCTGCGGCTGCATCGGCGGAGCTGCTGGCAGGCAAGTGGTTCATGGGCTCATGCTAAGCACTCCGGCGCTACCCCTTCGAGGGCGAGTCACGCGGGCCTGAGCCCGGCTCGCCCTCCCGGACGTCGAGGCGTCGATCCTCGGCGGTCTCGGCGGCCCCGGGGGTGTCCTCGAGCGGAGCGACCACCGCCGGGATTCGGTTCAGGAGAGGTCCGACCTGGCGTCGTCGTCCACCTCGGCATCCAGCACCACTCCGCGACGGATCGAGATCGTCACCGCCACCGCGATCGCGGCCACGGCCGCGGCGGCGATCAGGTAGCGCAGCGGGTTCGCGTCCCCGCTGAGCGCGCTCATCCCGACCACGGCGGGGGCGATCAGCACCGCGACCAGGTTCATCACCTTGAGCAGCGGGTTGATGGAGGGGCCGGCGGTGTCCTTGAACGGATCGCCGACGGTGTCTCCGATGATGGTGGCCTCATGTGCGAGCGAGCCCTTGCCGCCGTGGTGGCCGTCCTCCACGAGCTTCTTGGCGTTGTCCCAGGCTCCGCCGGAGTTGGCGAGCATGATCGCCATCAGCACGCCGGTGGCGATGGCGCCGGCGAGATAGCCGGCGAGGGCCGGCGCTCCGAGGCCGAAGCCGACGGCGATCGGGGCGGCGACGGCGAGCAGGCCGGGGGTGGCGAGCTCCCGCAGCGAGTCGCGGGTGACGATGTCCACCACCCGCCCGTACTCGGGCTTCGCGGTGCCCTCCATGATCCCGGCGATCTCGCGGAACTGGCGGCGCACCTCATACACCACAGCACCGGCGGCCCGGCCGACGGCGCTGATCGCGAGGCCGGAGAACAGGAACACCACGGCGCCGCCGATGATCACGCCGACCAGGGTCTGCGGGGAGAAGACGACGGACTGATCCAGGAAGTCCTGGTAGCGGTCCCCGAGCACATCACGGATCGCGTCGGTGTAGGAGCCGAACAGGGCGGTCGCGGCGAGCACGGCGGTCGCGATCGCGATGCCCTTGGTGATGGCCTTGGTGGTGTTGCCGACGGCGTCGAGCTCGGTGAGCACCTGGGCGCCCTCGACATCGACGTCCCCGGACATCTCGGCGATGCCCTGGGCGTTGTCGGTCACCGGGCCGAAGGTGTCCATCGCGACGATCACGCCGACGGTGGTGAGCAGGCCGCAGCCGGCGAGCGCGATCGCGAACAGGCCGGCGATGCCGGAGCCGCCGAGCAGGAAGGCGCCGAACACGGCGGCGGCGATGACCAGCGCGGTGAACACCGCGGATTCCAGCCCGAGGGAGAAGCCGGAGAGCACCACGGTCGCGGCGCCGGTGCGGGAGGTCGCGGCGACCTGGCGCACGGGGCGGTCCTCGGTGCTGGTGTAGTAGCCGGTGAGGTAGAGGATCAGCACACCGAGGGCGATGCCGATCGCCACGGCTCCGGCAGCGATGATCCGCGGATCGTCGATCGCGGCGGTGGTCTCCTCGATCCCGAGCTCGGCGAAGGTGCCGGGGAGGTAGAGGAAGGCAGCGATCGTGCACAGCACCGCGGAGATCGCGGCGGAGACCAGGAAGGAGCGGCGGATCGTGGTCAGGGCGCTCTGGCCCCGCTTCGGGGTGGTGAGGTAGATGCCGATCAGGGCGGTGAGCACACCGATCGCGGGGACGATGAGGGGGAAGACCATGCCGGCCTCCCCGAAGGCGGCCCGGCCCAGGATGAGCGCGGCGACGAGGGTCACGGCATAGGACTCGAAGAGGTCCGCCGCCATCCCGGCGCAGTCCCCCACGTTGTCGCCGACGTTGTCCGCGATGGTCGCGGCGTTGCGGGGATCGTCCTCGGGGATGTTCTTCTCGAGCTTGCCGACCAGGTCGGCGCCGACGTCGGCGGCCTTGGTGAAGATGCCGCCGCCGACGCGCATGAACATCGCGACCATCGCGGCGCCGAAGCCGAAGCCCTCGAGCACCAGGGCGGCGTCCCCGCGGAAGAGGAGCACCACGATCCCCGCGCCGAGCAGGCCGAAGCCTATCGTCGCCATCCCGACGCAGGCCCCGGTGCGCACGGCGATGAGCATCGCCGGATCTCGGCCGACCTCGTGCGCCGCTGCGGCGACCCGCACGTTCGCGCGCACTGCGAGCCACATCCCGAGGTAGCCGATCAGGCCCGAGAACCCCGCACCGACCAGGAAGGCGACCGAGCGGGCGACGCGCAGCAGCATCCCCTCGGTGCCGGTGGCGCCGTGGGTGGGCAGCAGCAGGAGCAGCAGGAAGGTGAGCACGGCGAAGACGCCCAGGGTGCGCAGCTGACGACGGAGGTACGCGGCGGCGCCCTCCTGGACCGCCGCGGCGACCTCGTTCATGGCGTCGGTGCCGGTCTTGGCGCGCAGCACCTCGGTGCGGAATCGGAGGGCCATCGCGATCGCGATCAGGGCGATCACCACGATCACCCCGACCGTGGTGAGGCTCGCCGGGGAGAGGGTGAGGGAATCCGGTGTCATGAGGTCCTCCGCACGTCGTCGTGGGTATGGGGTCCTTCATCCCGCCGCGCTCGTCATCGGGCACGACGGACCTGGTGCGCGAACTGTAGCCGCGATCGGCCCCCAGGAATACCCTTTCGGCGCATCCGGCGGGGCGCAGGCCGCCGTGCTGATGGAACCTGAACTCAGCCGTTCCGAGGATGTTCACCGCATGGTCATGGTCCCTCCCGTGAACTGCGGAGGGGTGCGCTCCTACGGTGGTCGGGGCCGTTGACGACACGGCTCGTTCCCGATCTGGAGTACCCGTGCCCCTTCCTCTCCTCACCCGTCCCAGCCGCCGCACCATGCTCATCGGCGGTGCCGCGCTCGGTGCGGGTCTCGCCGTCCCCGCCTCGATCCTCGCGCTGACCGCCGGCCGGGTCGCCGCACCGTTCACCCTCGGGGTCGCCTCCGGTGATCCGCTGCCGGACTCGGTGGTGCTGTGGACCCGCCTCGCCCCGGAACCGCTGCTCGAGGACGGCGGGATGCCGCAGCGCACCGTCGAGGTCGAGTGGGAGATCGCGGAGGACGACGACTTCGCGACCGTCCTGCAGAGCGGGACCGTGCAGGCACTGCCCGAGGAGGCCCACAGCGTGCACGTCGAGGTGGGAGGGCTCGCACCGGGGACGCCGTACTGGTACCGCTTCCGGGTCGGTGGAGAGATCTCCCCCGCAGGTCGCACCCGCACCGCACCGGCGGCCGGATCCCTGAGCCCGATCTCCTTCGGCGTCACCTCCTGTGCGAGCTTCGAGCAGGGGTGGTTCACCGCCTACAAGCACCTGGCCCAGGACGATCTGGACGTGGTGTTCTGCCTGGGCGACTACCTCTACGAGTACGCGGCCGGGAAGCAGGGCGGGGTGCGACGCCACGAGGGCGATGAGATTCACACCCTGGGCGAGTATCGCCGCCGCCACGCCCAGCAGAAGACCGACAAGGACCTGCAGGCGGCCCACGCCGCCGCGCCCTGGATCGTGACCTGGGACGACCACGAAGTGGACAACAACTACGCGGGCATGTCCCCGGAGAACGACGACCCGGGCCAGGGAAATGCCTCCACCGCGGACTTCACAGCGCGCCGCACCGCGGCCTACCAGGCGTACTGGGAGCACATGCCCCTGCGCCGCTTCCGCAAGCCGGTGGACACCGCCTTGCCGCTGTACCGCGGATTCGACTACGGGGATCTCGCGCGGTTCAGCGTGCTGGACACCCGCCAGTACCGCGACCCGCAGCCCTACGGCGGGAAGAAGGACATGGTGGGCCCCGAGCAGTGGGCCACCGACATGCTCGGCGAGGAGCAGCACCGCTGGCTCGAGCAGAGTCTGGTGGAATCACGCGCTGTGTGGAATGTGGTGCCGCAGCAGATCTTCTTCGCGAACATGGACTACAAGGTCGGCGGGCCCGGCGCGTACAACGACGGCTGGGACGGGTACCAGGGGTCCCGCGACAGGGTCCTCGGCCTCGTCGCCGAGCGTGAGATCGAGAACTTCGTGGTCCTCACCGGGGATGTCCACTGCCACTACCTCAACGACCTGCGCCGAGACTTCGAGGACGATGCGAGCCCTGTCCTCGGAAGCGAGGTGGTGGTCACCTCGGTCACCTCCAACGGCGACGGGATGAACGTCTCCGACGGCCAGCTCGAGCTGTGGCAGAGCGACATGCCGTACATGCACTACCGCCAGGATCGTCGCGGCTATGTCACCTGTGAGGTCTCCCCCGAGCAGTTCCGGGCTGATTTCCACACCGTGGAGTACGTCTCCACTGCGGATGCGCCGCGCGAGACGGACGCCTCCTTCGTGATCGAGACCGGGGTCGCCGGGGCGCATCGCGTGTGAGCGGCGAGCTCCTGCTCACCGCTCGCTGCACCCCGCCCCGAATCCGTTCAGCGTCACGCGGCCGTTCAGCTGTGCGCAGCCATTCAGCCTGGCGCAGCCATTCAGCCTGGCACGGCCGTTCAGCATGGCGAGGCGGGTTCAGCCGGGCGAGGCGGTTCAGCCTTGCGAGGCGGCGATGTCGAGCTGCGCGGCATAACCGCTGATGACGCGGGCAAGCTCCAGGTCGCGGCTGGTGACGCCACCGACGTCGTGGCTCGTCAGCGTCACCGTGACCTCCGGATAGGTGAGGGTGAGGTCCGGGTGATGGTTCGCCTTCTCTGCGGCGGCACCGATGCGGTTCACAAGATCGAGACCGGTGGCGAAATCACCGGTGGCGAAGCCGGCGGTGAGCGTCTCGCCGTCCTGCTGCCAGCCTTCGAGGGCGGCGTCGGCGATCTCGGTGGAGGACAGAACTTTCTTCGAATCAGCCATGGCTCCATCGTGCCCCGGTGGTGGTCGCGCGGCTACCCCTCGGAGGTTCCGGTATCTCGGCCGGTGATGAACGAGCCCTTGGCCTGCACGTACGCGAGCCGGTCCTCGGGGTGCTCCCTGGCCAGGCGCCGCTTGCACTTCGCATAGGCATCGCGCTCCGCCGGGTGGGTGCGCAGGTGATCGCGGAAGGCGAGATAGCGGCGCCACTGCTCATCACCGTGGTCGAGCACGTGGACATTGACCAGCCGCACTCCAGGCTCGAGCTCGAGGGCGTAGATCCGATCGGGGCGGTTCCCATCGGCTTCGCCGCGGTAGAGATGCCCGGCGCGCATCAGCCACCCGTGCAGCGGCAGCGGGTCCGAGCCGGGCCGCTGACCGATCGCCACGTCGAGGATCGCTTTGGCGGGCAGGCCGGGCACTGAGGTGGACCCGATGTGTTCGAGGGCGAGGGCGTCGACCGGGCGGGTGGGTGTCAGCGCGTCGACCAGCCCGGCGAATGTCCGGGCCCAGCGGGGCGAGGGCTCCGAGAGCTCCACGACGCCTCGGCGCACGCCGAGATCGGCATCGCGCAGCGCGGCGGCGAGCGCGGGTGCCATCGGTGCCGCGTGCTCGCTGCGCTGGAAAGGAAGGGTCATCGGTTCCACCTGCTCGACTCCTGACGGTCTCACCGGCACCGATACCGGTCTCGGCGGTGCCGAGGCAACGAGCGGTGCCGGAGCGACGAGCGGTGCCGAGGCGACTATAGGCGGCGAGTCCTCCACACCCCGAGGATGATCGCGAGCTGGACCACCAGCAGCGCCGCCCCGATCACCACGTCGCCCCAGTCCATCGCGAAGCCGGACTGCAGAGTGCCGATCCCGCTGGCGACCGGGTAGAACAGCGGCCACAGGATCAGCAGGTTCCGCACCAGGGCGAACACGACGGCGAAGACGAGTGCGAAGGCGCCGAAGCTCAGCGCCGCGAGCAGCGGGACGCTGCCCACGTGTTGGAGCGTGAAGCCCGCGCCGGTCAGTCCGATCGCCGGCAGCCAGCCGAAGGCGCGCTCCCAGCGTAGGAAGAGCCAGCCGAAGACGAACAGCGGCTCCCACAGCACCATCAGGTTCCCGAGCAGGTGCGGGAGCACCGGGATCCCCTGCTCGGCGGACAGCATGACCAGCTGATAGGCGGAGCCGACTCCCAGCACCGCGGAGATGACCAGGGACCGAGCCAGGAAGCGGCGGGTGATGCCGAGTCCCGCGAGCCCCTCGCGGCGGCGATGCAGCACCACCCACGCCGGCACCAGAGTGCCCAGCAGCAGGATCCCGGCGTAGAGGAACACGGAATGGATCGTGGTTCCCGCCCAGTAGGAGGCCCAGAATCCCAGGAGGGTGAGCAGTGCGATGAGCGTGTCGGCGCCCGGATCCCATGCCACCGCCGGGCGACGAGTGCGCGCCGTCCCCTCGGCGCTCGACTCTGGACTGTGCGCCGCCCCCGCTGACTCAGTCATACGGCCATCGTGCCCGCTGCGCGCCGCCGCGTCCATGGCCCGCGGTGGCCAGCAGTCCGCGGTGGCCAGCAGTGCGCGGTGACTGGCGGCGCGCGCTGACCGGCAGCTCGCGTCAGGAGCGGTCGACGCGTGCAATCCCACGCTCCGGCCGGCGCCTTCCCGCCCGCCCGTCGGCCAGACTGGAGGTATGGACGATCTGCTGGTCACCCCGGGCCCCGGCGCACCGCGCGGCCTGCGGGTGCCGGCCGCTGAGCTGGACGAGCAGTTCTCCCACGCCTCCGGCCCCGGCGGGCAGGGAGTCAACACCACCGATTCCCGGGTGCAGCTGAGCCTGGACCTCGCCACCACCACCGCGCTCGACGCGGTCCAGCGGGCACGGATCCTGTCCCGGCTCTCCGGGAAGCTCGCGGGCACAGTCCTCACCGTGACCGCATCGGAGCAGCGCTCACAACGACAGAACCGCCGGGCGGCACGGGAGCGTCTCGCAGCACTGCTGCGGGAGGCTGTCGCCCCTCCCGTGGTGCGCCGGGCGACTCGCCCCACGAAGGGCTCGAAACGTCGGCGGCTCGAGGCGAAGAGCCGACGGGCGGACCTCAAACGCACCAGGCGCCGGCCCGGAGGGGAGTGATCTCCTGGAGATGCGGCGACGGCCTGCGCGTTCTGCTCCCTCGGCTCCCCCACCTCGTCTAGGTTGAGCCCATGCTCCGTCGCCTCCTCGCCCGCGCCTTCTGGGCCCTCAGCCCCTGGACGCTCGTCACCGAACCGGCTCCGCGCCAGCCCGCTGTCATCCTCGGCGCCCCGCACACCTCCAACTGGGACTTCGCGTTCATGCTCGCGATCTCCTGGAAGTTGCGGCTGCCGCTGCGCTGGCTGGGGAAGCACACGCTGTTCACTTCGTGGAGGGGCCCGATCATGCGGGCTCTGGGCGGGATCCCGGTGGACCGCTCGGACCCGAGCAAGGTGGTCGACGAAGTGGTGGCCCGGGTGCACGCCGGTGAGGTGTTCGGCCTGGTGGTCACGCCCGACGGGACCCGCGGCGCGCACACCCATTGGAAGTCCGGCTTCTACCGCATCGCCCGCACCACCGGGCTGCCGGTGGTGCTCGGATATGTGGACCGCACCACGATGACCGCCGGACTGGGCCCGAGCCTCGAACTCACCGGCGACATCGGTGCGGACATGGACCGGATCCGTGACTTCTACGCGGACAAGACCGGCTATCACCCGTCGATGCGGGTCGAACCGCGTCTGCGGGAAGAGGGCACGACCACGGACCCCGCATCTCCCGACCCCGCCTGAATCGAGCGGCCAGGAGCCCCGGCGTCGCGGGCACGGTGAGTCGATGCCGACGACGCGGCAGCTCATCGCCCCAGGCTATCAGGGTGGAGACCGCTTCCCGGGTCCCGCGTTTCTCCGTCGCGCAGCCGGTCCGGTCCTCTAGCGTGAGCCTGTGCCCCCGCCCTCCGCTCCTCGTCCCCAGCTCCGGCTCACCCGGCGCGGCCGGCTGGTCCGTTCCGGCCTGGTGCTGCTGCTGGTCGCGCTGCTGATCCTGGCGCTGGTCGCCGTGGTCCGGGCACTCGGCGGGGACGAGGACTCTCAGAACCCCGGCTCGAGCTCCCGCACCGCGTCCGCGACCGACGACGCCGGCGGCTAGGGCCCGTCGGATGCTGGCGGAGCGACCGTGGAGACGCTCACCCCGGAGGCCGAAGGCACCCCGGAGGCTGAAGGAGACGGCCCGGCCGACGAGGAGGCGATGGTGCGCACCGGCACCGTGGGCGCCGGCACCTGGACCTTCGCTCAGCCTTCCCCCGCGCCTGCAGCCGCGGAGGGTGCGACGGTGCGCACCTACGCCGTGCGGGTCGAGGACGGCATCGGAGTCAGTGCCGAGGAGGCTTCGGCGGAGATCGCCCGGGTCCTCGCCGATCCCCGTGGCTGGCAGGAGCTCGAAGGAGTGGCGTTCCATCAGCTGGCGACAGCCGAGGAGGCCGAGTTCACCATCTCACTGGGGTCCCCGCCCACCGTGGATGCGCTCTGCCTGCCGGCGAAGACCGGAGGGACCTGGAGCTGCCGCATCGGCCCGGACGTGGCGCTGAACTCGGACCGCTGGCTCCACGCCACCCCGACCTATGGCGACCTCACGGAGTACCGCGCCTACATGATCAATCACGAAGTGGGTCATCTCCTCGGCCACAGCCATGCCCAGTGCGGCGGAGCCGAGCAACCCGCGCCCGTGATGCTGCAGCAGTCCATGGACCTCGAAGGATGCGCGCCGAACGCCTGGCCTGCGACCAGCGCGACAGGCTGAGCGCCCGCTCCCCCCGCTGCACCGTCATCGCGTCCCGCAGCCGGCGGCGTAGGGTGCCCTGATGGAGCTCCTCGAGCACGGCGCGCACGTTCCCGACCCCCTCGAGCCTTACCTCGCTGTGGACCGCTCCCGACCCCGACATGAATGCTGGGTGACCGGGCACATGGTGGCCGGCCTGGACGGCACCGCCGCGATCGACGGGCGCGTCGGGGCCCTGTCCACCGCCCCCGACCAGTCGCTGTTCCGCCGCATGCGGCAGATCGCCGATGTGGTGCTGATCGGTGCCGAGACCGTGCGCCGCGAGGGCTACGCGCCGATCCGGCTGTCCGAGCAGGCACGCGAGCAGCGTCGGCTCAGCGGTCGTTCCGCGACCCCGCCGGTCGCGATCGTCAGCCGCAGCCTCGACCTGGATCTCACCGCGAGCGTCTTCGCGGGCGCGCCCGCGGACGCGCGGACCCTCGTCATCAGCTGCGCCGCCGCCGATCCGCGGCGCCTGGCCGCAGTGCGTGAGACGGCGACGGTGATCATCGCCGGCCAGGACCGGGTCGACCCGGCGACCGCGCTGCGCGCACTGGCCGAACGCGGAGATCGGGTGGTGCTGTGCGAGGGCGGCCCGCGATGGCTCGGCGAGCTGGTCGCCGCCGACCGCCTCGACGAGCTGTGCCTGTCCCTCTCCCCCCTGATGGGCGGGGACCCGCTGCCGGTCAGCGTCACCCCTCCGGGTGCACCGCTCAGCAGCTTCGCGCTGAAGGCCGCGATGGTCGAGGAGGACACGCTGTTCCTCCGCTACGAGACACTCCCGCGAAAGGGCTCAGCCGATGAATGACGACGCCTTCACACAGCTGATGGCCGCAGCCGATCCCGCGATGGTCGTGGTCACCACCGCGGCCGACGGTGAGCAGGCCGGCTGCCTGGTGGGCTTCCATGCGCAGTCGAGCATCTCGGCCGCGCACTACTGCCTGTGGCTGTCCAAGGCGAACCACACCTACCGGGTCGGGCTGCGGGCCACCCATTTCGCGATCCACTTCCTCACCGCCGAGGACCTCGACCTCGCGAAGCGCTTCGGGACCCTCTCCGGCGAGGACGAGGACAAGTTCTCCGGGCTCGAGATCAGCATCGACGAGAGCGGGGTCCCCCTCCTCGAAGCCTGCCCGCACCGGATGCTCGTCGAGCGACTCACCCTTCTCGACGACAGCGGGGACCATATGTGCGTCACCACGACGTTGCGCTCGGCCCGCTCGCCGAGTTATTTCGAGCCGCTGCGGATGTCCCAGGTCGCGCATCTGCGAGCGGGCCACGCGGCCGAGGAACGGGCGATCCGGCCCTGAGGCCACCGCCGGTTCGACGGCCCGGCGCGGGCCCTTCGAAGTCAGATCCTGCGCCTCTCCCCGCCCGCGCTCACGGGTGAAGTCATGCGCTCTCGCCTGCCCCGCCCGGCGAGCGGGGGCGCGGGGCAACACGAGCACCCAGCCGCCGAGGGAAGATCTGTCATCAGCGCGACGGCGGGGCACACTGGGAGCAGCGCACCGGGGGCAGCAGCCTCTCGCCGCAGACCTGAAGGGAGCTCGCAATGGACTCGTCACCGTCACGGGCAGCGAGCATCGCGGCCCGTCGGCAGGAGGCGCTCGCGCGCCTGACGGACATCGAGCAGGAGCTCTTCGCGCTGCGGCGCACGCGCGAGGGCCTCAGCGACGATGATGAGCACGATCCCGACGGGGTCCCGCTGTCCGCCCAGTGGTCCCGGCTCGAAGGCCTGCGCCAGAACACGCTCGAGACTCTCGCCGCGATCGACGACGCGCACGCTCGCTGGTCGCGCGGCGAGGACGGCCGGTGCAGCGCCTGCGGTCGCCCCATCGCGCCGGCACGCCTGGTGGCCCGACCGGAGGCGACCACCTGCATCGACTGCGCGCCGTGAGCCCGCCGCACCCTGCGAGCAGGGTGGCTACGATTCACGCAGGCATCGATGACGTGAGGGGAATTCTGTGAAGATCACTGTGATCGGCGTCTCGACGGGCACTGGAGCGCTGCTGGCCTCCCTGGCGCATGAGCAGGGCCATGAGGTCACCGCGCTCTCCCGCCGCGGCGCAGCTCCCGCCGGTGCCCGCGCGCTCTCCGGCGACGCCCTGGCGCCGGGAATCGCCGCTGAGGCCGTGGCCGGCGCCGATGCCGTGGTGGTGACCGTCGGCGGAGCCAAGGGTGTCCCTCACCAGCGCGCCGCCGTGACCAGGGCGGTGGTCACCGCGATGCAGGCCGCGGGCGCCCGCCGACTCGTCGTGCAGTCCTCGCTGGGAGCGGGAGACTCCGGCTCTCAGCTGCCCGGCATCGTCGGGTGGGCCATGAAGACTCTGCTCGCGAAGCCGCTGGCCGACCATGACGAGCAGGAATCGGCGGTGGTCGAGTCCGGGCTGGACTGGACGCTGGTGCGTCCGACAGGTCTCACGAACGGGCCCGCCTCCGGGGCATGGCGCGCACTCGAGCCCTCAGAGCAGGGAACCCTGCGCGGGTCGATCTCCCGCAGCGATCTGGCCGCCCTGCTGCTGGACGTGCTCGCGGATGACTCGACGATCGGCAGGAAGCTCGGTGTGAGCGCCCGGTGAGGTGCGCCGCGCTGCCGTCGCGTCCCCCGAGCGCCGATCCGCCTCGACCAGCAGTCGCAGGAGCAGACCGCCGGCGAGGAGACCGCCGTTGAGGTCGGTCATCCAGTGCCAGCCGAGCAGGAAGGACACGCTCACGGAGTTCACGCAGAGCAGCACCACGATCCAGCGCAGGTTCCGCACCACATGCTGGGAAGCGCTGCTGTAGTGCGAGATCAGGTGCACGGCCGTGCCGTAGATCAGCACCGCCTCCGCGGCGTGACCTGAGGGGAAGCTGATCCCCAGGGTGCCCATCTCGAGCAGGCCCGCTTCGAAGAAGCGGGGGTCACCCGTGGAGGACGCTCCGCGGCCGAGCAGCACCTTGAGCGTTCCCACCCCGCCGAGGAAGCCCGCCTCGGCGAGCAGGGCGATCACGACCGGTCGCCACGAGCGCCGTCGTCGTGCGAGAACGATCGCGACTATTGCCAGCACGGGCAGGCACACGGCTTGGCCGGCGATCCGGTCCAACACGTTCTGGGCGAACGCCAGGGAGGACGGGTCGATCTGCACGAGCCAGCGCCGCGCCAGGAGCCGGTCCACTTCCTGCAGGGGGCCCACCGCCAGCAGGCTCACCGCGACCAGGGCGAGGAGAAGAGCCGGGACCGACGTCACCCGGTCGAACCAGCTCAGATCGAGTTCCCTGAGCGGACGCCGGTCGAGCGGGGTGTCGATCATGGCGTCGGTCGAAATCTGGGTATCGGCGACCATCGTCGAGAAAGCCTAGGAGACTCCCCGGACGGAGAAAAATGGCCGGGCCTCTCGTCGAGCACGGTGCGCGGGAGATCACAGGATCTGCGGCACGCTCGGCGCCGTCCCGCGGTCTCTCATGTCGCGTCTTGCCCCATGGTGCAGACCATGGCGCTCACGTCACTTCACGTCCTGCCCCATGGTGGAGACCATCGTGGTGGACGTGGTCGGGGCCGTGGAGCCGCCGGTACGGGAGGACAGCATCCCCGCCAGCCAGGTCGCGACCTTGGTGAGCAGGTAGTTGATCACGATGAAGATCAGCGCCGCGACCACGAGGGTCTGGAAGATGTTGGAGTAGCCCGAGCCCAGCTGGCGGGAGTACTGCAGCAGTTCGTAGAAGCCGATCAGGAAGCCGAGCGCGGAGTCCTTCAGGATCACCACGAACTGACTGAGCAGCGATGGGAGCATGGCGGTGAGGGCCTGCGGCACCTCGATGATCCGCAGCGACTGGTTGCGCGTCATGCCGACGGCGGCGGCTGCCTCCCGCTGCCCCTTCGGCAACGAATGCACTCCGGAGCGGATGAGCTCGGCGATGACCGCCCCGTTGTAGAGGGTCAGCCCGATGATCACCGCGAAGTAGGCGGAGTCCTCCGAGGCGAAGAGCCCCGTCGGCGCGATCCGCCGGGAGAGGAAGAAGTACAGGAAGAACATCATCACCAGCACCGGCACCGCGCGGAGGAACTCCACGACCACGCTCGAAGCGACGCGGATGATCGCGAACGGGGCCAGCCGCAGGAAGCCGAACACCAGACCGAAGACGGTCGCGGTGATCACGGCGATGCCCGAGGACTGCAGGGTGAACTGCAGACCAGGGAGGTAGTAGTTCGTCCACGCGTTGCCGTTCAGCGCGTTCGCCCACTGATGCGGCGCCAGCTGCCCCTGCCGATCCAGCTGCAGCAGCACCAGCGCCCCGATCGCCAGGATCACCGCGAGAGCGATCAGGTTCGTCAGCAGAACATTGCGCTTGGCCCGCGGGCCGGGCGCGTCGAAGAGGATGCCCGCCTGCGCGCTCATCGGGCCACCGCCAGCTTGTCGGAGAGCCAGGTCGTGAGGATGCCCATGGGGATGACGATCAAGCAGAAGCCGATCGCGATGGTGAGGAAGATGTAGACCATGAGGTTGGGGTTGAACTCGATCATCGTGCTCATCAGGCCCGAAGCCTCGGCCACAGAGGCGGCAGCGGCGACGGTGGTGTTTTTGGTCAGGGCGATCAGGGTGTTGCCCAGGGGCGTGATCGCGCCGCGCAGCGCCTGCGGGAGCACCACGATCCGGGCCGCTGGCAGGAAGGTGAGGCCGATGGCCCGCGCGGCCTCCACCTGGCCGAGCGGCACCGTGTTCACGCCCGAGCGGATCGCCTCACAGACGAACGCGGCGTGATAGATCGTCAGGGCGATCACGGCGTAGGTGAAGAAGTTCAGGTCGAAGCTCGAGAAGAACTCGACCTTCAGCTGGCCCCAGACCGCGAGCACACCGAGCACCATGATGATCGTCAGCGGGGTGTTGCGGACGATGTTGATGTACGCGGTGCCGACGGCGCGGAAGGAAGCCACCGGCGAGATCCGGAACAGAGCCAGGACTGTGCCCAGGAGGAATGAGCCGACGGCGGCAATCGCCGTCAGCTTGATATTCATCCAGAAGGCGCCGAGCACGTCGTACTCGGCGAAGAGTTCGAGGAATCCGTTCATGTGCTTCCTGTCTGGGTGGCCCATGGCCGAGGGCGGGGACCGTCCGGTGCCGGGGCGGACGGCGGCAGGTCGGGCAAGATGCCCGTCCTGCCGCCGTCACGAGGTGCGGCGGGGCCGCGAAGTGCGGCGAGGCTGCGAAGTGCAGCGGGGCCGCTCAGTCGTCGCAGGACTCGAGCTCGGACTCGGGTCCGCTGTTCAGCTCCTCGTCGGGGGTGTACCCGGTGCCCTCGGTGGCGGTGTCCAGCGCTTCCTGCCAGGCCCCGTCTTCCTTCATCTTCGTGATGGCGGCGTTGATGTCCTCGCACTTGTCGGAGCCGGTGGGGATGCCGACGCCGTAACGCTCCACCGAGAAGGTGTTGCCCACGACCTTGAACTTGCCGGTGTTCTCCGGGGTGGCAGCGAGTCCGGCGAGGATGATGTCGTCCGTGGTCACGGCGTCCACCTGCCCGGATTCGAGGTAGGTGACGCACTCGGCGTAGCCACCCTGCTCGACCAGCTCCACGCCCTGGGAGAAGTCGTCCTTGATCTTCTGAGCGGAGGTCGAGCCGGTGACCGAGCAGAGGTTCTTGCCGTCCAGGACGTCGGGTCCGGTGATCTCGGTGTCGTCGGCGCGGACCAGGAGATCCTGGCCGGCCACGAAGTAGGGGCCGGCGAAGTCGACGCGCTCGTCACGCTCGTCGGTGATGGAGTAGGACGCGAGGATCATGTCGACCTCGCCGCCCTCGAGGGCGTTCTCCCGGTTGGCCGAAGGGGTCTGGACCCATTCGATCTGGTCCGCGCCGTAGCCGAGCTCTCCGGCCACATACTTCGCGACCTCGACGTCGAAGCCGGTGGGGTCGCCGTCCCCCTCGCGGAAGCCGAGACCCGGCTGATCGAACTTGATACCGATGCGGAGGCTCTCGCCGCCGCTCTCACCGCCACCGCCACCACCGCCCTCGTCGCCGGACTGCGAGGGGGCGCAGGCGGACATGACCAGTACGGCTGCGGCGGCGATCGCCGCTGCTGATGCGAGCTTCTTGCGCATGGTTCCTCCAGTTGGGTGGGGAGTGATGGTGCGGTGCAAAAGACGATTCACGCGGGGTGTTCAGTGCGCCAGGATCTTTCCGAGGAAATTCTTGGCGCGGTCGTGCTGCGGGTCGGTGAAGAAGGTCTCCGGATCGGTGTCCTCGAGGATCCGCCCTTCGTCCATGAAGATGACGCGGTCCCCGGCCTTCCGGGCGAAGCCCATCTCGTGGGTGACCACGACCATGGTCATTCCCTCGCGGGCGAGCTGGACCATGACGTCCAGGACCTCCTGCACCATCTCCGGGTCCAGCGCGGAGGTGGGCTCGTCGAACAGCATGACCTTCGGCTTCATCGCCAGGGCCCGGGCGATGGCCACCCGCTGCTGCTGACCGCCGGACAGCTCGGCCGGCATCTTCTTGGCCTGCGCGGACACCCCGACGCGCTCCAGCAGCGCCATGGCCTCCTTGGTCGCCTCAGCCTTCTTGATGCCCTTGACCTTAATCGGGCCGACCGTGACGTTCTCCAGGATCGACTTGTGGGCGAAGAGGTTGAAGGACTGGAACACCATCCCGACCTCGGCGCGCAGCGTGGCGAGCGCCTTGCCCTCCTCGGGCAGCACCTTGCCGTCGATGCTGATGCGGCCACCCTCGTCGATGGTCTCGAGCCGGTTGATGGTCCGGCACAGAGTGGACTTGCCCGATCCCGACGGGCCGATCACGATCGCCACCTGCCCTTCGGGGATGGTCAGGGTGATGTCAGTGAGGGCCTGGAAGGAGCCGAAGTGCTTGTTGACGCCCGCCAGTTCGACGAGCGGGCGCTTCGAGGTCGCGGCGGCGGCAGCGACGCCCTCCGACTCCGGTGTGGTCTGCGTCATAGCGCCGAGAGTATCTGGTCCGCCCCAGCATTCCCCGAGGTCGCAGTCACCTTGACCAAATCGTTGTCTCCGCGGCGTGGCCGTCGCCGCGACAGCCTGCCCGAGGCTGGCTCCGTCGCCAGCCACGTGTCCCTCCGCTGTGCGGCCCGGGCGAGGAGGCCGCGTCTCGCCGACTGCTCCCGACCGATGCGGCTCATCCCACGCTGACCGACCATTGCCGTCCCGTCCGGGTCCTCGGGATCGATCGAGGAGAGGATGGAGTAGTTCCCACCGTGCTCGTACCCCCACCAGCTCAGCAGGGAGGCGTGCAACAGCCCGGCCGGCGTCTCTTCGGGAGGTCGCGCAGACCGACCACTCCCCCTCGCTCGAGGTCCTGGCACTGCCCATACAGGACATGGAGCACCTCGTAGAACTCCTCCATGAGCTCCCTGGCGCGGGCCTCTGTGGAGATGAGGAGATATTCCTCGTTCTCGATGATCTGCTTCAGCGATTCGGGGACCCGGCGATATCCACGCTGGTCAGATGCCAGTGCCCGCAGCTGCTCGACGTAGGCATCGAGCACCTTGAGATATTTGCTCCCGGCGAGCCGCTGCACGGCCATGATCCGAGCGCTTCGGCATCGTCGGGAGATCTCGTTCGCGAGCCTCGCGCAGAAGATCCTGCAAGCCTCTGTGTCGGCAGGACCCACGGCTCCGAAGATCTCCCTGAACTGCAGCACGTCGGCCTTCGACTCCAGGAGATCGGCGCCGTTGCGCCATGCCCGGTGCCGATGGGCGATGAGGAGCCCCTCACCGTAGGGGCGGCGGAACTCGACTCCGTCCGCCTGCTGCAGCTCCGGGCTCCAGGCGCCGTCGGACCGGCCTGGGTCCCACGCCCAGAAGGTCAGGATCTCAGCGATCTTCTCGACCTCTGCGGCGAGCCCTTCGGCGGAGCACAGCAGGCGGCCGGGTGCATCGAACAGTTCCAGGAGCACCCTGCCGTCTGCGCGGAGCCTCACCCGGAGCTCGGTCGCCGGAGTGCGTCCAGTAGCGGGAGCTCGGCTCATGGCATCGGCTCCTTCATGCATTTCTGCGCCTCGGAGGCAGATCGCGCAGCCCGACGATTCCCGCGCGATCGAGGTCCTGAGTCTGCTGGTACATGACCTCGAGCACCTCATAGAACTCAGCCATGAGGCGGCGGACTCGAACGTCCTCCGCGAGGAAGAGATACCCCTCGTCACGTACGAGCATCTGCAGCTCTTTCGGGACCCGGTGATAGCCCTGCTGGTCCGATGCCAGTCCTCGCAGCTGATCGACGTAGGACTCGAGCACCGGGCGGTATGCACCGCCAGCGAGTCGCTGCTCCGCCAGTGACAGTCCGCTCCGGCACCGAGTGCGCACCGCGTCGGCCAACTTTCTGCAGAACTCCTCGCAGCCTGCACGATCGGTGGGACGCACAGCTCCGAAGAACTCCGCGAAGCCGTGCTCATCCTTCGCCGGCAGCAGCCTGGCGCGGTTCCACTCCTGGTTGCGCTGATCGGAGATGAACAGCGCCCGGTGAGAGGGGCGGGAGAAGGCCTCCGCGTCTGCCTGCAGCAGCTCGGGGCTCCAGGTGCCGCCCGGCCCGCCCGCATCGCACGCCCAGGACACGAGGATCTCCGCGATCTCCTCCGCCCCCTCAGCGATGCTCACCGCGGAGCACAGCCGAACATCCCGTCGCCCGACGAGCTCGAGGAGGACTCTGCCGTCGGCGCGGAGCCGGACCCAGAGATCCCTCGCCGGGATCCGCGCGCCGCCCGAGGACCCGCTCATGCCGCCTCGCAGCATGACGGCTGCGGGGCCGACGGGCGGGCGGGCTTCGCCCCGGTGGGCAGTCGCTCCAAGGGTGCTCCTCGAGGGGTACGCCGCGCATGCTGGGCGCGGAGCCGAGAGCCTATCGGCCACGCTTTCCGCGAACGGCACACCTCAGGCGATGATCTCGAACTCCGGCTCGATGGTGATCGTGCTGCGCAGGGAGTTCGCGATGAAGCAGCGCTCGTGCGCCTGCTCGACCAGGTCCTGCAGCGTCGCCGCGTCCGTGCCGCGGGCGCGGATCCGCGGGCGCAGCACCATCTCGGTGATCGACATCGGCTCGGAGTCTTCGGGCATCACCCCGGAAGCGGCATCCTCGTAGGAGACGATGTCGACGCCCGCGCGGGCGGAAGCGCCGAGGAAGGACAACATCTGGCAGGAGCTCGCCGCGACCACGAGCAGCTGCTCAGGGTTCGCCAGCGCCGGGTCCCCGCGGAAGGCCGGGTCGGCACTGAGAGTCATGTCGACCCCGGGGGCCACGCTCACATGATGTTCGCGGGAGTAGGAGCGGATCCCCTCACCGGTGCTTCCCGTCCAGCTGAGCTGCGCGTCGTACTCGTGGGTGTACATGTGGCCATCGTAAGGAGGGAGGGCGGTGTACCGGTCCAGGCGTCCGGATGCGCGTCCAGCCCGCAGCGCTCGTGCCGCTTCTGAGACCGCCCCTCCCCCGTGGCCGTTCAGCGACCGAAGATCCTCCGCAGCGCCGCCCCGAGCCCACGGCCGGTCGCTGGCTCCGCCAGTACCTCGAGGCGCCGGGCCTCCGCCTCGTCCTCGGCGACGAGCTCGGCCGCGTACTCGTTCGCCCTGTCGAAGGCGCCGAGCCTCTCACTCAGCTCTCCGAGCACGAGCAGGTCGATATGAATCCCGGTGGCCCGTCCCTGCGCGTCACGGGTCTCGAGCACGGGGAAGAGACGGTGGGCGCGCGCGATCAGCATCGCGATGTTCTCGCCGTCGCTCGCGCCCGGGAGGGCGGCGAGGAGCGTGCCGAGCGGGCCGTCGACCTCGATGTCCATCCGGCTGTACCAGCCCTCGCCCCCCCTCGGGTCTGAGCACCTCCTCCAGCCAGCGATCGGCCTCCGACGGCACGCTATGGGCACTCGCCTCCGCGTCCGCCATCGCCACCGTCGCGAACCGTGACGTCCCGACGCCGTACAGGCCTCTCACCCCAGCGATGCCGCCGATGGGCTGCTCGTCCAGGTCAAGGCTGTCCCGCTCGAAGACGGCCGGGTGCACGGAGACGGTCGGCTCCTCGGAGAGGATCAGGCTGAGCGAGACCTCGCGACAACCGCGGTACTCGTAGTGCTCGGGGACCCGGGCGATCGTCACCGCGACGGGGTGGTCGCCAGGCGGGATGGGCACCACATTCGGGAACTGGAGCCACAAGGCATCACACACGGCGAGCCGACCCGAGGGCACGCGGAGGGTGCCGAGCTCGGTCACCTCGAGAGTCGCAGGCTGCCCGTCGGGGAGGAGGACCTCGCCAGATCTCAGGGAGAACAGGCCGTCAATGCGCATGGCGGGTGTCCTTCTGGTCCCGACGATCAGGGCGTTCGATGCCCCGGGCAGGGCGGTCCCACTGCCGGATGAAGCTCGGCTCACCATAGCCGCCTCGCGCACTCCCTCCGAGGCGCGCCCGAGGGTCGGCACGGTCGGTGGAGGCGACCACCAGATCCCCGCAGTGGCTGATCGTCTCGAACCTGCCGGTGACCTCCCCGGACCCGAGGGAAGTGGCGTCCCCGGCGATGACGCGCTGGAGGTAGATCCGCCCTGACTCGCTGCTGACGATCGACCACCCGAGCATAGTCTGAGAAAGCAGTCGCGCCCCGCTCAGCGGCGGGACGCGGCGAAGGTCGAGTGGCCGGGGCCCGAACCCGGGGCCACGACGGTGTCGATCGCGTCGAGCTCCTCCGCCGTCGGCTCCCACTCCACGGCGCGTGCGTTCGCAGCGACCTGCTCGGGGCGGGTCGCACCGGCGATGACGGTGTCCACCGCGGACTGGGCACGCAGGCCTCCGAGCGCGATCTCGAGCATGCTGCGACCGGACTCCTCGGAGAGCGTCCGGAAGCCCTCGACCACGTCCCAGCGGGCGTTGTCGAAGCGGGCCGTCTCGGTGGCGAGACGGCTGCCCTCGGGGGCGCCGCCCGTCTGCGAGTACTTGCCGGTGAGCAGCCCGTAGGCGAGCGGGAAGTAGGGCAGCAGGCTCATCCCGAAGTGCTCGAGAGCGGGGACCAGTTCGGCCTCGGCGCTGCGGTTGTACAGGGAGTACTCGTTCTGGGCGGTGATGAACGCGGGCGCCCCCACCGCAGAGGCGAGGTGCGCGGCGTCGGCGACCTCCCAGGCCGCGAGGTTCGAGCAGCCGAGGTAGCGCACCTTGCCGGAGCGGACCAGGTCGCCGAGGGCGTCGAGCGTCTCCTCCATGGGTGTGATGCGGTCCGGGGAGTGGAGCTGGAAGAGGTCGATGTGGTCGGTGCCGAGGCGGCGCAGGGATCCCTCGACCGCGCGGAGGATGTAGCCGCGGCTGGCTCGGTTCGCCCGCGCTCCGGGATAGGTCTCCCCCATGTCCATGCCGAACTTGGTCGCGATCACGACCTCTTCGCGCCGAGCCCCGAGCGCCTTCCCGAGCATCGTCTCGGACTCGCCGATGCCGTACGTGTCGGCGGTGTCGAAGAAGGTCACGCCCTCATCGAGTGCGGCCCGGACGACGGCGGTGGCCGCGTCCTGGTCGATCCGGCGCCCGAAGGCGTTGCATCCGATACCGAGTGCCGAGACGACGAGACCGCTGGAGCCGAGGGAGTCATAGCGCATCGCCCCAGGCTATCGCGCAGATGGCAGTCTCCGGCAGTCGGTCTCGTCCGCCCGTCGGTGCGAAGGGTTACGGTGTGCATCCGACGGACCGACGCGAGACGGGGACGACCGATGGCACGGAAGAAGAAGACGCCGGAGGAGGTGGCGGACGAGCAGCGGCGGTACGCGCTCGCCGCCAGCGCGACCACCGATGAGGAGCTCGCACCGTTCCTCAGCGACACCAACCAGGCGATCCGCAATGACGCGGCGGCGAATCGGCACGCGAGCGCGGCACTGCTCGCCCGATTCGCGCATGACAAGTTCTGGAGCACCCGGGTCGTCGTGGCGCAGCACCCCAATACCTCTCGCGAGACGGTGATCGGGCTCCTCGAGCCCGACCCGAGGCGTCGCGGGGTCGTCCACCATGCCGCGCGCGAGCGGCTCGAGTCGGAGGGCGTCGAGTTCGGCGAGGATCAGATGCCGCTGGGCTGAGACGGCACGCGAGTATCGTCACCCGCGCGGTCCCGGGGTGCGTGGTCACTGCGGGGCCAGCTGGGCGATCTCACCGCAACCATCGCGTCAGTGCGTCGGCCCTTCGCCACCGAGGTCGGTGACCGCGATCGACGTGCCCTCGCGCTCCAGATCCGCGTGTCATCTGGTTCAGGGGCACGCCTCAACGTCGCTCCGCTCCCTCGTGAATCCGACCGGTGGGCAGCGGTTTCACCATGATCAGGCAGGGAGTGCCTTCGCCCCACAGCTCGGTCTCCTCCAGCGGCAGGAAGCCCTGCTTCTCGTAGAAGTGCCGGGTGCGTGCATAGGCAGGGTCAGGATGCGATGCACCGAGGGTCTTCACCTCCAGCAGCCGCACGCCCCGG
This sequence comes from Brachybacterium sp. AOP42-C2-15, assembly GCF_052377065.1. Taxonomy (NCBI): domain Bacteria; kingdom Bacillati; phylum Actinomycetota; class Actinomycetes; order Micrococcales; family Dermabacteraceae; genus Brachybacterium; species Brachybacterium sp. AOP42-C2-15. The sequence continues at coordinate 12,302 of NZ_JBQSWK010000029.1, read as the reverse complement.
GCACGGGCATCGGCCTCGAGGGCGGAGAGCATCGCCGTACCGATGCCAGCCCCGTGCGCGGCGCGCTCCACGACGATCAGGTGCACCTCGGCGGCCGACGGGAAGTGACGATCCACCAGAGTGACGCCGACGACAACATCCGAGGCGTCGCGGACGGTCCAGGTCTCTTTGGTACGGGCGGCCTCGACGTACTCGGCGTTCGACTCGGGACGGCCGAACCATTCGGGCACGGTGACGAGCAGGCGGGCCACATCGTCGGGCACCGGGTCATCTCGGTGAGCGATCCAGGTCATGGCGCACATCGTAAAGCGAGGCGGAACGTCGGGTCAGGGAACCTTCCATTTTTCCGGGGGTTGCCCCCACTGCGGGAACTGCTGGTGCTCCGTACCGTGGAAGCCATGAGTGCCTTCTTCAACACCTTCCGCAGAATCGGCTTCCGACGTGGGCCTCGCCGCCTCGTCGCGGGCATCGGCGGTGGTCTCGCCGAGAAGTTCGGAATCGACGTCTGGCTGGTGCGTCTGCTGCTCCTGGCGTCCTTCCTGCTGCCCGTGCTCGGACTCGGCGCCTACCTGGTGGCCTGGGCCCTGCTCCCCTGGCAGGACGGCCGCATCCCGCTCGAGCGCGTTCTCGAGCGGTGATCCGGAACCATCCCGGCTTCGTTTCCGGAGCTGCCCCTCACCGGCTGAACAGCGCGAACTCTCCGCTCAGAGTGCCCGCGAGGCCCCTCCAGACTGCATGAGCGACAAAGACCGTGTTCATCCCGGCCCGCAGCGCGCGTTGATGAGCGACTGAGCAGTGTCGGGCAGCGTGGCCGGGTCATCGAAGTGGCGAGCGCTCTGACAGACACGGACGAGTCCTTCCCACACCTCGCGATACAGAAGCGGATCCGCCTGCATGCGCTCCGCCTGCAGTGCCGTGAGCGGGAACCGATAGCTGCCGTCCCAGTGGCCTTGCGGCACGTCGAGGTCAAGAAGGAGGGCGCCCCTCCGCCGCACGATCGCGGGGGCCCAGTTCCACTCAGCTCCCTGTGGCCTGAAGAGCTCCTCGGTGTCATCGGGGAGTCGGAACGAGACGGGCTGTCCGCTGGTCTGGCCATTGACGAGCTCCCTGGCCACCGTGAGCCACACGACCGTGCCGTCACGGATACCGAGGTTCGTGGCACCCCATCGCGTCGCGGGTGGCACGGTCGGGAAGTCCCACGCCACGGTCCGCGCGTCCTCCGGGTCGTAGCTCGCTGCTGAGGCCTTGAGCTGTCGCACCTCGTGCGGGCCGAGCACGTCGAGCACCGACTGCACCTCGACGCTGTTGACCGGCCTTCCCAGCGCACTCTCGAAAGTCCCGTACCGCGCCGTGCGGAGGGACGGCTTTGCTTTGCCTGCACGTCGACGTCGCGAAGGTGTCATACCGGCTGAACTCCCGAGTTCTGTGGGCTGAGTGCTCTGCCGACAGCGTGACAGCGCCCACGATGAGTCCGCCGGCTCACGCCTTCAGCACGTACCGCAGGGTTTCCACAACCTGGTCGGTGGTCGTGCACCAGGCCTGTGCTCCGGCGTCGACCTCTTTGAGCGGGTGGATGATATCTGCCTCGTGGAGGGTCACGTAGGGCGTGCCCAGCGCGGCGCAGTAGCCGGCATCGAAGGCGGCGTTCCACTGCTTGTACTTGTCCCCGAAGCGCACCACCACCAGATCGGCCTGCGCGATCAGGGTGCGGGTACGAATGGCGTTGACCTTGGCGGACTGGTGATCACGCCAGAACGGGCTGTCGTTCTCACCCAGATGGTCGCCGGCGGCGTCGCTCGCGGGGTGGTCGGTCACCGGCGCGGTGAAGACCACGTCCAGCCCGGCGGCCTCGGCACCGCGCCGGATCTCCTCACGCCACTCGGAATGGATCTCGCCGGAGAGATACACAGAAAAACTCATAGCTGAAGGCTCCTTATGGGGTGCGGGTGGGCCTGGCCTGCGCTCTTCGTCCCACCATCTCATCAGTGCAGTGAGAAGAGCCAACCTCAGTGCGTGCCCCAGCCCTCGGCTCAGAGGTGCCGGGAAGGGTCCATCCGCTGATTCAGGATGCGGACGATGTCCAGGTGGTCGGCACGAAGAACGAAGAAGACCGCATGACTGCCGATCGCATAGCTGACGTAGCCTTCGCGGATCTCGCTCCTGGCGCGCCCTCGGCCTGGATCCGCGTCGACGCGCTCGATCGCCATCTGGATCTCGCGGAGGTGCTTCTCCGCCTGACGGGCGTCCCATCGCTCAGCCCGATCTGGAATCGCGCAGGCTGATCGCGGCACAAGAGTGGGCCAAGGTGGGTTGCGGCTCGTCCTCGACGAGCCCCTGCACGCATCACAGCTGAGCACCTCTCCCGCGCAGTCCTCTGTAGGCTCGACCTGTGAAGACCGTCCTCAACATCTCCGCCTACCTGTTCACTCAGATCACCGATCGTGAGCAGCTGCGTCCCGTGCTGCGCGCGCGAGCGGACGCGGCGGGCTTGAAGGGCACCATCCTTCTGGCTGAGGAGGGCATCAATGTATTTCTCGCGGGAGATGCCGACGCGGTGCGTGGGTTCGTCGATGAGCTGCGCGAGGACCCCCGCTTCGCCGCTCTGACCGCGAAGGAGAGCTGGTCGGACGCCCAGCCGTTCCGCAAGATGCTGGTCAAGCTCAAGCGCGAGATCATCCGCATGGATCACCCGACAATCCGCCCCATCGAGGAACGCGCACCCGCCGTGGCGCCGCGCACCCTCAAGCGCTGGCTCGATCAGGGCCACGATGACGATGGCCGCGACGTCGTCATGCTCGACACCCGCAATGCGTTCGAGGTCGATTACGGCACGTTCGAGGGTGCCGTCGATTGGCGCATCGAGCGGTTCACGCACTTCCCCGACGCTGCGTCGACGAATCGCGAGGCGCTCGAGGGCAAGACCGTCGTGAGCTTCTGCACCGGTGGGATCCGCTGCGAGAAGGCCGCGATCTACCTGCGCGAAGACGGCATCAACGCGCTTCAGCTCGATGGCGGCATCCTCGGCTACTTCGAGCAGGTCGGCCACGACCACTACGACGGGGACTGCTTCGTCTTCGACGAGCGCGAGGCGCTCGCTCCCGACCTCACGCCGCGGGCCAACATCGCCTCATAGTGCGCCGTTCGAGGTTCAATGAGCTCGATGTGCCTGCATCACGCATCGGAGCCCGCGAGCCGCGACCCACGGCCGACAGCCGACGGCCGACGGCCGCTCCGCACCGCTCAGCGCCTCGTCGCGGCTCGCGCCTGCCAACGGCCAGAGCGGTGCTCGATCTCGATCGGGTGGTCGAAGCACCCGCTCACCATCTCGGTCGTCAGCACTTCATGGGCAGCTCCTGCAGCGTGCACCCGGCCAGCCTTGATCAAGATGGCGTGCGTCGTCGTCGCAGGCAGCTCTTCGAGATGATGCGTCACCAAGATGGTGGCCAGGTCTGGTCGTGCCCGGTGCAGCGCGTCGATGGTGGCGAGGAACTGTTCACGCGCTGCGACGTCGAGTCCCGTGGAGGGCTCGTCCAGGAGCAGGAGCGGGGGATCGGGCAACAGGGCACGCGCAATGAGAGCGCGACCTCGCTCGCCCTGCGACATCGTCGGCCAGGCCGCCGCCTCGAGCCCGGCAAGTCCGAGCATCTCGATCAGCTCATCGGCGCGAGCTTGGATGAGTGCGTCAGGGACCCAGCGCGACATGAGCTCGGTCGTGCCTGTCGCGCCGGTGAGAATGACCTGACGGAGAGTGAGCGGCGAGCCCGGTGAGTGCCGCGGATTGACATGTCCGATGGACTCGCGAAGTTCGCGAATGTCGACGCGGCCGAGCTTGCGACCGAGCACGTGGACGGTGCCACGAGTGGGATGCGCGACCGCGCCGCACATGCTGAGGACGGTGCTCTTGCCGGCTCCGTTCGGGCCGATCAGTGCCCATCGCTCCCCCGCACGGACGGTCATGGTGATGTCGGAGAGGATCTGCCGGGATTCGCGCACGAAGCCGACGCTCTCTAGCCGAAGGATCTCCCGGTCAGTCATCGGCGTGCTCCCCCTCAAAGAGGTGGCCCTGCGACTCGCGGCTCCCGACGGACACCATCCGGAGTTTCCTGAGGAGGCGGAGAAGGCGGAGCGGAAGGCGGAGCGGGCGGAGGTGCTGGGACACGGGCTAGACTGTACACAACTTCTCAGACAAGTAGCGAAGTGGAGGCTTCATGGCGCAGGTGATTCGCACCCCGCTCGCCGAACAGGCAGCAGATCTGCTCCTGGACCGCATCCGCGCCGGCGAGTGGCCACTCGGCTCGAAACTGCCCGGGGAGAACACGCTCGGCCCGCAGCTGGGCGTGGGCCGCTCGACCGTGCGTGAGGCCATCCGCCGCCTCGCGGGCCAAGGCGTGCTCTCCACCCGGCAAGGAGCTGGGGTGTTCGTTGCTGCACTCGACATCGTCGAAGACTGGAGCGCAGTACTGCGAAAAGTCGACATCGATTCGGTGATCGAAGCGCGCATCGCAATCGAAGTCGAAGCTGTCGCGCTCGCGGCCGAGCGGTGGACCGCCGCTGAACTGCGCGCGATCCGGCATGCAGCAGCCACGCGTGACGCTCAGCGAACCGACATCGAAGCGCACGTCGACGCGGACATCGCCTTCCACCGAGCCGTCGTGGTGGCATCGCACAACCCGATCCTCGTCGACCTGTTCGATAGTTTCACTCCGCGCAGCCGCCGAGCCATGATCGATCTGCTGCGCCTGCGTGGCGAGTTCGGAAGCGATGCCGATCAGCAGGCGCACCTGCGCATCCTCGACGCGATCGCCGACCGCGACGGCCGGACAGCCTCAGCGCTCGCGCGGGAACACCTGCTCACCCTCACGACGGGATGACGGCCACGATGGGATGACGGCACTGTCCTCTCGCGCCGTCGCGAACGCGCCTCAGCCGTCGGATCGCATCGCGGCCGCGCGCACCGGGTCGAGCAGCCTGCGCATGCCGTCGTTGAACGCCGCACGATCGGGGAGGAAACCTCCGGCCAGGAGGAGGAGACCGGTACCCTGATCGAGCGCCGCCAGCAGTCGGCCCACCTCAGCGGCGGGAAGCGTCTCACCCTCGGCCCGGGCCCTCTGGGCGATCTCGCCGTAGCGGTCGAGCACCGCCCCCAAGCGTTCGTGCAGCTGCGGGGCGAGCTCCTCGTCGCGGGCCGCGCTGGCGATGAATTCCAGCGTCGCGAGCGCGAAGCCCTGCGTCGCCTCCGAGGGCACACCTTCCCGCTCCCCCGCCCCCCTGCCGGTGGAGGCCGGGTCGGTCGGCGTCTCGAACGGATCCTTCAGGTCGACCTCCGCGAGCTCGAGGTTGCGGTCCATGACGGCCAGGAAGAGCGCCGGCTTGCCATCGAAGTTCGAGTACACAGCCCCTTTCGAGAAGCCGGCCTCGCGCGCGATCCGATCCAGGCTCGCCGAGTGGTAGCCGTCCTCGGAGAACACCTGGCGCGCCGCGAAGATCAGCGCTTCGCGAGTCTGCCGCTGCCGATCTCGGCGAGAGAGGGGGTCGGGAAGCTGTGCCAGCATCCTGCTGAAGCGCGGCGGCACGTCGCCCTGCAGCCCCAGGCACAGGCCCCGATCGACGGGCTCACCCCCCGTTCTGCGATCGAGATCGCCGGCCGTCTCCGTGGGCTCTCGGCACGCGATGCGCGCCGGGCCGCCACCGATCTGGCCGAGGAGCTGGACATCGGAACGTGGCTGGACCGACGGGCGCTGCCCGAGGGCGGCGGCCTGTCCGGCGGGATCCGGCGGCTCACCGGTTTCGCCATGGCGGTGGCCGCCCCGGTCCCGCTGCTCATCCTGGACGAGCCCACCAACGACATCGATGCCTCCCGGCGCCGACTGCTGTGGGATGCGGTGCGCCGTCGAGGAGACCAGGGCAGCGGGGTCCTGCTCATTACGCACAACGTCGTCGAGGCCGAACGGATCGTGGACGAGCTCGCCATCCTCGACCGGGGCCGGCTCATCGCCGCCGGGTCACCCGCGCATATACGCGGGACGCAGGACACCGATCTGCGCCTGGAGCTGCAGATCCCACCCGACGCACCGGATCCGTCCGAGCACGATCCAGGACTGCCGGCGCTGCGCCGGGTCCGGACCGGGCGCCGCACGCTGATCACGCTGCCCGCCGCGGACGCCGCCACCGCGGTCGCCTGGGCGTCCGCCCAGCACGCCGCACACAGGATCGAAGGGTTCTCCATGGCACCGACGACGCTCGAGGACGCGTACCTGGCGCTCACCTCACAGCCCGATCCCGCTGCCGCATCCATCCCGGACGCCGACGCGACGGTTCAGGAGGCAGCTCATGCATGAGGCGACGCTCTCCCCTAAGCTTCCTGTCCGCCCTGTCCACGTGAGCCTCTGGGCGAGCTTCCGCACTCTGCTGCGCTGGTCGGTGGCGTCGATCGGCGCGATGCTGCCGCTCATCGTCGTCATCCAGGCGGTGCTGGCGGCCGGGATCATCCTCGGATTCGGGTTCCTGATCCCGGACATCACCGCGGAGAGCGCACTGTTCCTCGCCTCCGGCGCGCCGACGATCCTGCTGCTGATCATCGGGCTGGTCATCGTCCCGCAGGGAGTGTCGCGTGCCCGGGCCTCGGGTGCCCTGGACTACCAGCGTGCGCTGCCGGTGTCCCGACCGCTTCTGCTCGTGGTCGATCTCGTCGTGTGGACCCTCATCGCGCTGCCCGGGGTGGCGATCGGGCTTGTCGTGGCGTGGCTGCGATACGACCTGACCTTCTCGTTCGACTGGCCGCTGCTCATCCTCGCCTCGCTGCTCACGACGACGATGGCCACTGCCGTCGGCTACGCCCTGGCGGTCACCCTACCTGCAACCCTGGCGCAGCTCGCCTCCCAGGTCCTGGTGTTCTTCGTCCTGCTGTTCTCACCGATCACGTTCCCGGAGAGCCAGCTGCCGGAATGGTTCCAGTCCCTGCACCACGTGCTGCCCATCCAGCCCGCAGCAGATCTCATGCGGGCGGGGATCGCGTCCAGCGCGTTCGCCGCCGATGCGGGCGATCTCCTGATCCTGGCCGTGTGGACCGCTGCCGGCCTGCTGGTCACCACCAGGGCGCTGGTACGGCGGAAGTGAGCGGAAGGGCTGCCAGGGCCACCATGTCGAGCACCTGGCGGTCGCGCCGTGCGAGACCCTCCCGCTGGTACGTGCCGCCGAACCCCACACCATCACAGGTCGTCAGTGACCGCTTCGATGACATAGTCCCGCGCGATCCCTGACGTGGCCCTGCCCCACTCGCTCGCCCGCACGCGCGCCTGATGCGAATCGAAGGCCGCCTGATCCACGAACAGCTCCGAGACTGTCCACACGAGCGGGTCGTCCGTCGGCTCGACCTCGAAGCGGAGGCAACCGGCTTCGGCACGGGTGAGGTCGACATGCTGGCGAAGACAGCGGTGGACGACAGCCGCCTCATGACGATCCGCGCAGAGGAGTCTTCCGGTCAGCCTGATGAAGCTCATGCAGCCTCCGATGTCGTGCGAACGGCGGGAAGGACCCAGTCTCCACGATCTGTCCCCCGGCCCTGCTCGCTCTCGGAGAGTCCGGCGTCTCCGTCGCGGCGGCAGTCCCTGATGTTCACAGACCGGACGAATCGGAATACTCCGGTGCTGCCGGGCCTTGGACTCATCACCTCCGCCTCTCCTCCAGAAGGAATTCCATGACCAGCTCGACCGCTCCCACCGTCCTCGTCGTCGGCTCGACCGGCAGCATCGGTCGCCTCACCGTCGCTGAAGCCCTCGCGCACGGATACCGGGTCCGCGCCCTGGTGCGCGATGCGGAGCGTGCCTCGCACATCGTTCCCGCAGGCGCTGAGCTGGCGGTCGGAGACGTGACCCGCCCCGAGTCGTTGCGCGCAGCCGTCGACGGCGCCGAGGCAGTGATCTTCACCCACGGGGTGGAGACCACCGAGCAGGCCATCGAGGAGGTCAGCTACGCGGGGGTGCGTGACCTGCTCCAGCTCCTGGCCGGACGCGACGTGCGGATCGTGCTGATGTCGGCGGTGGGCGTCACTGCACGCAGCGGGCTGTACAACACCCTGCACCCGGCGGAGTGGAAGCGCCGCGCGGAGCGCCTCGTCCGCTTCAGTGGGCAGCCGTACACGATCGTGCGACCAGGATGGTTCGATGAGAACGGGCCCGACGAGCACCGGCTCGTGCTCCGCCAGGGCGACCGCCACCATGCCGGCGATCCGGGCGACGGCGCTGTCTCCCGCGAGCAGATCGCTCAGGTCCTCGTCGCCGCGCTCAGCTCGCCGGCGGCCACCGGCAGGACGTTCGAGCTCGTCGCCGAACAGGGCCCTGCGACGGAGGATCTGGAGCTCCTGTTCGCAGCCCTCCCTGCCGACCCGTCCGACGGTCTCGACGCCCCCGGGGACGTGCGCGACATGCCTCTGGACGACGAACCGCAGCGAGTGCTCGACGATCTGCGCGCGCTCCGCGACCAGGGGTGAGCGTCGGCTCAGAGGACCTTCTTGACCACGCTCGACTTGAGCTTCATGGCACCGAAGCCCGGGACCGTCGCATCGATGTCGTGCCCGTCGACCGGCTCTATGAGGCGGATCCCGCGCACCTTGGTGCCGACTTTGATGGCGCCGCCACCACCGCCCTTCACCTTGAGATCCTTGGAGATGGTCACGGTGTCCCCGTCGACGAGAACGTTGCCGACGGCGTCCCGGATCGCTGGCGGCGCATCTTCTAGCACGCTCTCTTCAGCATCCTTCGCGGTCCCGGCCGCCCATTCGTGGCCGCACATGGGGCACGCCAGCAGCAGGCCGGACTCGTAGGTGTACGCCGCATCGCACTGCGGGCAGCTGGGCAGGACCTCAGACATCGAACACGGACTCCCATCGGTGACAGCACCCAGGCGATTGCCTCGGTCGCAGTGGCCTCTGCCTGGCAGTATCCCCCATCGGGGCGTGGGCAAGCAGGCCTCCGCGGCATCCGGTGCGGGCCACGCGACTCCCATCACGGCTGGACGTTGAGCACTCGCACGTCACAGATGCCGGCTGAGGTGCGTCCGTGAATGAGGAATCCTCGTCATGGGACTGGGGTCGAGAGTCTCATCCCGGCGTCTTGAAGGACCCTAGAGGCTCACTCCTATGAGACACATGGGCGCAGGACGCGCGCGGCTGAGTGGTTAGGCTGGGTGGATGGCCACAGTCCTTCTCGTGCGGCACGGCCGCTCCACCGCCAATTCCGCTGGAGTGCTGGCAGGTCGAGCTGCCGGCATCAGTCTGGACCAGAGAGGGCGGGACCAGGCGGCGCTGACCGGAGACCGGCTCGCGCCTGTGCCCCTGGTCGGGGTGGTGTCGAGCCCTCTTGAGCGTTGTCAGCAGACCGCCCAGTTCATCCTGGATCGCCAGGCAGGCGCGCCGCACGCGCCCGTCGACCACGAGCTCACCGAGTGCGATTACGGCCGATGGCAGGGCCGCATGCTCAGTGATCTGGCGACCGAGGATCTATGGCCGGTGGTCCAGTCACAACCGTCCGCCGCCGTCTTTCCGGGCGGTGAATCCCTGGCCGCGATGCAGGCTCGGTCAGTGGCAGCGATTCGACGCCACGATGCGACGTTCGAGTCCGAGCACGGGCCAGGGGCCGTATGGGCGGCAGTCAGTCACGGCGACATCATCAAGTCGATCCTCGCTGACGCGCTCGGCATGCACCTCGACCTGTTCCAGCGCCTCAACGTCGGCCCCGCTTCCGTATCGATCGTGCGCTATGGCACGAGCCGGCCGAGTGTCTACGCGACCAACACCGATGCGGGCGATCTGTCGTGGTTGTCGAGCGGCGTCGACGCCGGCGATGCGCCGGTCGGCGGCGGTGCAGGCCAGACGACACCGTGAAGCTCGAGGTCGTAGAGTACTGACATGCATACGCGTGCTCATGAGTTCTCCTGGCCCGACCGGATCGTCATCGGCACCATCGGACTTCCGGGGGCGCGTACTTTCTACCTGCAGGTGCGCGCAGGGAAGGAAGTCGTGAGCATCGCCCTGGAGAAGCAGCAGGCGGCTCTGCTCGCGGAGAAGATCGACGAGATCCTCGACCAGCTCATCACCATCGAGAGCAACCCCTTCAGCATTCCCACGGGCACTCCCGTGGAGCTTGAGGACGATGATCCGCTCGAAGCCGTCCAGGAGCAGTTCCGCACAGGGGTCATGAGCTTGGCATGGGACCCGACCACGGCCCAGATCATCATCGAGGCGGAGCCTCTCATCGACGATGACGATGCCGCGGCCGCTGGCAACGCCGAATCGCTTCATGACAACGGGGCCGACGAGCCCGAGAGGCTGCTCGTGCGAATGCCTGTCGGCACCGCCCGCGCCTTCGCCGAGCGCACCCGCGAGATCGTGAGTGCTGGACGCCCTCTGTGCCCGCTCTGCGGTGAACCCGTGGACGCTGACGGGCACACCTGCACCCTTCCCGAGGGCTGATGTCGACGCCGGACCCGTTGGCTGCCGAGCTCACTCTCACCGGCCGTATCACGACGGCGTCGAACGCCACTTTTCTGGGCAGCATCAGCGACGTGTCAGTCGTCTACAAGCCGATAGCCGGCGAAAGTCCGCTATGGGATTTTCCCCAGGGAACGCTGGCCCACCGAGAGGTGGCCGCCTACCTGGTCTCGCAGACCCTCGGCTGGGGCGTCGTGCCCCGCACCTGGCTGCGGAATGGTCCGCTGGGCGAAGGAATGGTGCAGCTCTGGCAGGAGCATGACCCCACCCAGAACGCCGTGGACCTGATCGCGGCGGACCACGTGCCGGAGTCGGGATGGAAGCAGGTCCTTGAGGGACTCGATGAGGACGGACGGACGATCGCCCTCGTCCACGAGGACTCGCCGGCGCTGCGACGCATGGCGGTGTTCGACGTCATCGTCAACAACGCCGATCGCAAAGGCGACCACGTCCTCTCCCTGACCGACGGACACCGGCATGGCGTGGACCACGGGCTCACCTTTCACCGCGACCACAAGCTGCGCACCGTGCTGTGGGGATGGCGGGGAGGCGCCCTGACCGCCGACGAAGAAGACGGCATAGATCGTGTCAGCGAAGGTCTCGGCGGCGAGCTGGGCCGAGACCTGGCCGATTTGCTCAGCCCCGAGGAGATCACCTCGCTCGCCGCGCGCTGCGACCGGCTGCGCCTGACCGGGCGGTTTCCGGCTCCGAGCGGTGAGATGCCGGCGGTACCTTGGCCGCTGTTCTGAGGGAAATACTGGCTCATCGCATTTGAAGGTGGAGCAGGGGCCTGATTCCTCCGGTGTCGAGGAGAGGCCGGAGGAGGGAGCGAGCCTGTCGCTGGGGCTTATGCCGAATGACCCCTCATCGAGCGCTTCGGCGGAGCGCGCAAGGTCAGTGAGCGCGGCGTACAGTCAGGCCATGAGGAACGAGATATCGTTCACGACCTCCGCCGACGGCACGAGCATTGCGTGGTCCCGTCACGGCGAGGGCCCACCGCTTGTGCGTGCGGGTACCTGGCTGACACACCTCGAATACGACTGGTCCAGTCCGGTGTGGAATCACTGGCTGCTGGCTCTTGGCCAGCGCTTCAGCGTCATCCGCTACGACGCCCGCGGCAACGGACTCTCCGACCGCAATCCGGTCGATTACAGCCTGGCCGCGCTGCTGGCAGACCTTGAGGCCGTCGTGGACGCTGCGCGGCTCCCCAGCTTCGCTCTGTTCGGCATGTCGCAGGGCGGCGCTGTGGCCGTGGAGTACGCGCGGCGCCACCCGGAACGGGTCACTCATCTCATCTTGTTGGGGGCATACGGTCGAGGCATAGTGGCGAGAAACCCCGGCGCGGCGATTCTTGAGGAGATGGAGCTCGAGCTCCAGATGATCAAAGTGGGTTGGGGGCGCGCTGACCCGATCTATCGCCGCGTCATCACCTCGTCATTCATTCCCGGCGCGAGCGAGACGCAGATGCGTTGGTTCGACGACCTCGAACGTCGGTCGATGACGCCGGAGGCGGCTGTGGCCAGCAGCATCGGGAGAGCGAATGTTGACGTGAGCGCGTCCGCCCGTGCCGTCACCGCCCCCACTCTCGTCCTGCACGCGGATGGGGATCGATCTGTCCCCTTCGAGGAAGGACGGCGGCTGGCGGGCCTCATCCCAGGTGCCAGGCTCGTCAGCCTGCACGGGAAGAACCACATTCTGCTGGCCGATGAGCCGGCCTGGGACGAGTTCATCGACGAGGTGACTGCGTTCGCCGGCGCAGCGCCGGTGAAGCCTCCGAGCGCGAGCCTGACCAGCCGTGAACTCGAGGTGCTGCGCC